>CAYOHQ010000024.1:0-17182 GCA_964403805.1 uncultured Thioalkalispiraceae bacterium
GATTCCAGCTCGACTATAAAATTATTATTTGTTACTGTCTGACCCTCAGGAATAGGTATGGTATCATACCAGCTGTAAAAATCTGGATTAGTTCCCTCATAAAGTAGACCATTGACGACCATATTTTGAATATCATAAAATCTGGCGCTTAGACCTTCGCAGGTTGAAACTGATGTACCATCATGACGACATGACAATAATAACAAGCTGATTAATAATAATATAGAATACCGTTTCATAATTTTACTCCTGTAATAAGTTCATAATGTTGTACACACTTCATTACTAATCCCCGAGGTGTTTCGTGCGGCATCAAAAGCGCGAACTACATAACAGGTTTCAGTAGGAAAATTTATTGGATTTAGATCAACATAGCTAGTTGCAATGGATGTTGCTATTAATTTAGATGTGTTCGATTTTGATCCGGCATAAATGTCATAACCCAGTGCACCAATTGATTCCGGCCAACTTATTTTAACCCCCGAACTACTCTGAGTGACTATGTTTAATCCTGCTACTGGAACTGGTGGAGTTAAATCGGGTGTCTGTGGCGTGACAATATTTACTTCTAAAACTTTATTAGACAAATTTCCAACGCCATCAAATGCCTCAACGGTATAACGATAATTCGTATCTGGTGATAAGCTTGTGTCATGGTAAAGAGTATAAGCTGTTGTTGCTATTTTAATATCATTACGATAAATATTATATCCGGCTACACCAAAATTATCTTTTGATGATTGCCATGCCACTATGGCCTTATTTGATTCAGACGCCTTAGACACTAAGCCCGTTGGAGTTGATGGCGGTATTACATCGGCAATTGTAAAATCTGTATTCAATGGTATATCATTAATAAGTTGCGTTTTTATTATAAAATTAGTATCTAAATTTACAATAGCAACAGTTATTCTGTTGTAAGCGAGTTGAATTGTGACTCTATCCAGTAATGCATCAAATCCCTGGCTATTGGCCTGGAAAAAATCAGTCATTAAACTAAAAGACTGCGATAGATTAAATTCTGGTAAAACCAATCGTATAATTTTTTTTATTGCGTTTTCTATTGTATTTATTTCAAATTCGGAAGGTACAATACTTGCTGCTTGCGAACCTTGAAACTCCATTTCAATAGTATAACCGCGAACTTGAAACCAGTTACGTACAATTAAATCAGTGAAGGGATGAATATTAACTTTGCCTGGTGTTACTGCTACACTATACAAATTAGTGGCTGAATTTCTATGTAACTTTAGTAAATAAGGTGCAACTAAACCAGAAACATTTATATTGAAATTGCCATTCTCTGCTGTTATTCCTGTGGTCTTGTTGCCCTCTTTACCTTTAATAGTGATAGATACATTGGCGATTGCAGCTCCTGCAGCAGCTGTACCACTGAGTGTTACGGGTAACTTACTTGCCGGTAAAGAACCAGTGCCATCAATACCATCCGAGCATGCTGTCATTAAAGCAGCTAGTGCACAACAATATAGAATTCCTTTTACTCCTGTAGGTATATTCATTTCGCTAATCCTTTATGTCCTTGTCATTATCCTGAATATAGTAAATCCCTATTCCTATTCGTGATTTAACTTCACTAGAATTCAAATCACTATTTTTCTTCTTATCAGCTAACCACTGATTTAACTCGACCAGTAAAGCCGATGATTTTTCTTGGCTCAATTGTTGAAACTCATCAACGATACTTTGAGGCATATCAACATAAGTTACCTCTCGTTGAAATCGAGGTATATCTTGTTTAATTAAATTGTGTACAGCAGTATTTAAGTGATCGGATACATGACGTGTTAATACCTCTATGACATCACTATCACTGTCGTATGGTACGTAACCGTGATGCAGCAATTTGACGTTGGATTTATCAATTTTTTCGACAGCACCGACACGAATCAATTCATCTAAAATGGCACGAGCAGTAATTCCACCACTGTATCTCACCACCAACGCCTCAAAACTAATGGCAGCATCACGCAAAGGTAATATTTTTGGTTGCGCATTTTCATCCAGAAATTCAGAATCCGCTAACCAACCGCCAATAACTCGCTTGGCTCGATTTAATGGCCCTTTAGTCATTGGCAGATCATCAATATTGGTTTCTGCGATTCGTACAACTTCTTTACGGCTTAGACCGGTAATCACTGAAACACGCGAATTGGTTCTTTTACGATTTTGAAGAGTGAAATGTTTAAAAGCGACATTAACGTAAGAACGTTTGGCAAGCTCAGTGAATTCGCTATGTGAAATGTCGTAACGGAGTAAAATGTGAACAATTGGATCCAGCATTCGTATCACTGCCCGACTCAATATTTTTTTGATACCTCTCATAAATGAGATGATAATTACATTTATTCAAAAAGGCAATAATAAATGAGATATTATTCTCATTTTTTGCAATTACACTGAGTTCGGGTTCATTATTCAGCTATAAAAATCTCAGTATCAGGATGAAATACATACCACGAACCAGAATAAATTGGTAGCAGCTAACTCTATTCCGGCTTTATCTATTATTCGAGCACTCTGGTTTTTGGTATCGTATTCGATTGTTAATATTTGATTCGCGAACCGATCTGTAAATTACTTTTTGCCTAGTAGGCGTGTTGCTGTTCGTATTAGTTCAATAATTCCATTCCAGAATTGCAAAAACCAATGAACGATCATAGTCATACCGTAAATCTGTAGTATCCTGATTTTTATACTGGTATGAGATATTAAAATCCATTGTTTGTGTTATTCGATTTGAACTCGATAATTTTATGCTTTGTCCCTCATAATATTTTTTAACGCCGTGGGTAAAATTATCAAAGGCATAAGCATTATCGTAATCGCGTTTCCAGTTAGTGTAACTTACTTTTAGTTTGTGACGTTTGTTAATACGGTAATGAATACGTGCCTTATATAAGGTTTTTGAATAATCATCGTATCCTTTGTATTTATCCACTCTTTGTTTGTTTTGGAAGTCTATATACGCTCGCCAACTTCGGCTAAATCGGTAGCGCATTCCAAGTTCCAGAATGGAATAATCGTATTGTCTATTCGGGCTGCTTGAAAATAATTGACCAATTTCATTACGTGCCGACCGTTGATCATAATCTACTGAATAAACTTCATAACTTGCACGAAGTTTAGTTGATTTGGCTGCTCTCCAGATAAGCTGTCCTAATAATCCGATTTCAGTGTTATCGTATTCCGATACATTCGCATCAGTGCTATTGTAATCTTTACTTTGATAATTAAATTGTCCATCGAATTCAAGATTATCAATTCCATAATTATAATTTAACTCGGCACCGTAAAAATTATAGGTGTAACGTTGAGAGATATCGTCGGGACCGGAGGCTTTGTTGTTACCAGTGTCGCGATCAACATATAATCGTTTTTTATAACCTACAAATAAACCAGAATAAAAATTATTTTTTTGCTTATCGTTTTCAGCTAAATTGGATAAATTACCAACTGAAATTCGATGTAACTGTTGATTAGCATTACTGAAGGTACTATCAGTATAAAAAGACCCTCTGAAATGATATTCACTGTTTAGGGTATTATTATTGTTTAATTGTTTGTGGTGCCGAATTTGATATCGTATAGGAACAAACAAGCCACTGTGAATTTCAGGTTTAATATACGGATGATTATTACCGTCATCTCCTGGTAAGCAATTTGGATCTGTTGCTGGGTTACAGTTTTTACTGCCATAGTCTAGATAGGCTTCAGCTGGAGTTCGATAAATATTATCATCGTAACCAAGTCCGATACCGATACTCATGTTGTAATTTTTTTCTGTATCCGCTTCGGCTGCATACACACTTACTGAAAAAAATAATAAGACGAAAATTAATAAAAGTGTAGTATTACATATAGTTTTCATGATGCTTCCTGATTTCTTTATAAAGTTTCCAATAATTGTTTTGCTGCTGCATTGTCGGGGTCGAGTCTTAATGCCTTATTAATCTCTTTTAATGCTTGTTTATTTTTTCCTGCTGATAAATACGCTAATGCCAGTTCAAGTCGAATGGTCGCATTTTTTTGATCACCATCGGTTGCCTGAATTAGATAATTAATGGCTTTTGAATACTCTGTAAGCTTGATGTTTACCTTGGCGAGATAGCGTAATGCTTTAATATTGCCGCGTTCAAGTTCTAACACTTTTTTTAACGAATCAATGGAAGCCAGGTATTTTTTTGATTTATAATTGGTAATTCCCATATTTAACCAGGCTGAGGCATAACTCGGATCGATATCCAAAACTGTTTTATAATAGTTTATTGCTTGTTGATACTGTTTGTTTTTGGCATACATTACTGCCAGATTTAATCGTGCTTTTAAATAATTCGAGCGCATTTCTAGCGCTTTTTTATAGGCACTAATCGCTTTGTCTATTTGGTTTAGCTTGGAATAACTACGCCCGAGGTTATACCATGCAATTGCGTATGTCGGTCGAATACTAACTGCTTTATTGAGCTTGGTAATGGCTTTATTAAAATTTTTCTCACGATAATAGACCAATCCTAAATTGTTCCACGCTTGAGAATAATTTGCATCAAGTTCTATAATTTTATTATAGGTCTCGATTGCGGCTTTATTATTTTTTAATGCTTGATAAACCAGCCCCTTGTTTAAAAGTGCTTTTGGATAATTCCCTTGCTTCAGTTGTAATGCCGTATCATAATTTTTTAAAGCTGCTGTATAATTTTTTTCTCCGTAGGAAACTCGCCCTAATTGAAAATGCAATCGTTCATTGTTTGATTGTTGCAATAATTGCTGTTCAAACAGTATTCTTGCATCATCCCAACGCTTTAATTTTAAATATAAAATACCAAGATTGTATTGTGCCTTTTTATAGCCCGGATCAAACTGCAATACCTTTTGATAATATTTTTCAGCTGAACTAGTATCATTACTATCGTTATAGAACATCGCTAAACGAAAATAGGCAGGTGGATAATCTGGTTTTAACTCCAATACTTTGTTGTAAATTTTTAATGCCGCAGCCTGACCTTGCCTGGTTTTTGGTTCGAGACTGGCCAGTGCAAATCGTGCTTCTGCATAATCCGGTCTAATACGAACTGCTGCTGTGAGTGACTTTTTTGCAGCTGGGTAAAATGCTATTCCCTGCCCACGTTGAGCCAAAGCAAGGTTATATAAAGCTCTGGCTTTGCGTTGGCCACCAGCCAGTTTACTGGTTTTAGTTAAGCTTACTACTGCTGCTTTAAATTGCCCGGCTTTAATTTGAGCCACGCCTTTATTTAGATAGGCTTGATAATGGTAGGGTACTGTCTCAATGGCTTTATCATAGGCCGTTATCGCTTTTTGATAGTGCCGATTTTTCATATAAGCCAGCCCCAAATTTATGTAGGCTGTGGGAAAGCCCGCTTTGAGTTCAATGGCTTTATTAAATTGAACTACAGCATCTTTATATCGCTGAGTATGGTAATACAGAACACCCAGATCATTATAGGCTTGTGCTGTTGGATTTGAGGTTATCAACTTTTGGTATATTTTTTCTGCTGTTTGCCATTGTTTTTGTTGTATTGCTTTATTTGCTAAAATTAATTGCGGCCCTGATTCTGAACCGGCTTCATTCGATAATAAAACATTTTCTGCCTGTTCGTTACTATTACTATTGTTGATAGTAATAGTGACTATCTGGTTTGCATCAGACACAGCTTTATAATTGATATAGAAAAGTAAAATTGCCATTGCAACAACAACCAGCATCACTGGAACAAAACTTTCATAAAATAAGGGTTTCACAGAGTTCAGCGTCATCTAACTACGTTCCAGTATTGCGCGTATGCCTGTGGCATTGGCATTTTGAATTTCGATCCCGGGCCGAACATTCACCTCGAGCAAGCATGGACCATTTTCGACAACAGCCAAATCAATTCCAATGTATTTAAGCGGAATGTATTTTGCGATCTGTTTTGCTGTGCGCAGGAATTCCTGCCAATGAGGTATTAAATGGCCGATAAGTTCAATATCAGTATCCGGATGTCGTGTGATTGGTTTGCCTTTATAACTGGCGTGACTGGTGGTTGCTGATTGCATATCTATACCCACCCCGATAGCGCCTTGATGCAAGTTTGCCGTGCCATTGGATTGTTTTGTTGCCAATCGAATCATGGCTTGAACTGCTTGATCCTGATGCATGATCAAACGGACATCAGCCAACCCCATCGGGCTTAATTTATTTAAATCAGGATGTTGAATAATTTTTTGTTCTATAATAGCCTGGTCATTTAATCCAAAGGCAAAAATACCAAACAGGATATCAGAGATATGTTTATGTATGTCCTGTAAACTATAAAACACGCCACCAACACTTAAAAAGCCATTTTGCTCTCTGCTATTAATAACAAGAATTCCGACACCACCGCTGCCCGATGCCGGTTTAATAACAAAGCTATTGTAAGCTTTTAAATCTTGCTCAAGTTGCCGTAACTGAAAAAAATGACTATAAACCTGATAGGTTTCTGCCGTAGCAATATCATAATCGGCCAAAAATAATTTAGTTAGTAATTTATTATCGGCCAGTGGAAAATCCTGACGGGCATTATTCGGGTAAATATATTCAAGATTACGCCGATTCATATTCAACACAGTAGCACGATGTTGACGGAGTGATGTAATTGAGCTTTTAATGTGTGTTATTAATTTTCTCATTATACTCGCCCGAATAATAATCGTCGAAAACGGTAAAACTCAGTTACCCGCATTCCTACCCATTTACCAAGCCACAAGTTTAATGCAATAACGAGAAACAATAATTCGGGGAAAGCCAGAATCATGCTTTGCAAAAATAACGATCCCATTACCGCATACGCTGCAGCAATAACAATTATAGAATTTAAGCTCATCACGATTGCTTTTTGCCAACCTTGTTCTATTTCTACAATTGTAAATCGTTCTGCGGTGATGGCTAAAATAGCAATCGGGAATAAGCTGATGTGTGCCAACTCAAAAAAACCAAAGTGTACGCCTACAATTGTCATCAACAACATCAGAATAACGACATTGGTTAACAAGATTGCCATCTTTGGGGAATGTAATAATTGAACTCTATCGAGTAGTCGCCGAACCAGTGATGAAATTAAGATGATCATTGCAAAACCAATTAATCCCCACAGTAAGCCGGTTTCACGCGCAGCGGCGGCTATTAATGCCGGCAGGAAGGTTCCAAATGTTTCCAGCCCAATGACATTTCGAAAAATAACGACTACGATTGCACCAAGTGGTATCATTAACAGGATCACTAGTAAATTCTGTGAGATACCCAGACGTTCAAAAAGTGAATAGATATTGGTAATATTTAATTTTGATTTACTTAAACTAGACTGCACTTCCAGTTGTGGTACCAGGCGTTTTTGAATTTTAAAAATATACTGAAAATTGACATTACTAGTGTGCTTGAATAAAACCAAATCTCCGTAATACAAACTAACAAAATTAGAGGGTATTTCTGCAGCATGATCGTTGATGGTATCAAACGGTACCCAATAGCCTTTGACATAAGCTTCTATCCATTGATGGCTTGTTCGTTTTGTAGTGTTTTGTAATATCAAACCACCAACCAACCTGGTTGGTATATTCAACTTTCGTGCAAGCGCCAGAAATAATCGACTTTTGCCATTGCAACTGGCCTCACCCAGTTTTAACGCTGTAATAGCATCGGTGTAACCTGAAAAATTTCGATTCGCGTATTCATTTTGTAAATAGCGATGAATCGTTATTAATGCCTGTGCCAATAACGGTTTTTGATAAGGAAACAGTTTTTTTAAGGTTTCGGTTATTAACGGATCATTTACCTGTATTCCCGGCTCTTCCGTTAAATATTGTGATAAATGAGCAGAATATTTTTCAGGAATTTCTGAATTATCGGGAAGATTAT
This sequence comes from uncultured Thioalkalispiraceae bacterium, assembly GCA_964403805.1. GTDB lineage: Bacteria > Pseudomonadota > Gammaproteobacteria > UBA6429 > Thiohalophilaceae > CAYQUC01. Next base: position 7,910 of record CAYOHQ010000024.1, read on the forward strand.
AGCGCAGGTGTTTTGCAAGAACAGAATACGAATAACGAATATTGTGATGGCCAGTAACCGATTGTGCCTGCCAACTTGCAATTCGATTGTTAACATCTGATTCAATTGCAAGTGTAAAGACACTACTGGAATTTTCTTCATCTTTAATTGATTGACGTGAATCCGTTCGGGGTAAATAACTGCTTAATTTAATATCACCGCCATGCCCGTCAACTTGCATGCTAACATTAACTTTATAACTGACAACCGGAACCAGCCCGGCTATAGGATAATCCAGTACAAATAATTTATAGCCCATTAACAATACCGGAATACCAATTGTAATAAAAATTAGCAGGCCATAAATTTTTTTAGATGTATGTGTTGTTACCATCGAACTACTCGCTGAATAATAAAAGGTACTATTTCTTAAAGTTAAATTGTTGGTATAGCTAAAATAGTAACTGTTACAGACGATTGTGCATTACATACGTGATTCACGGGAATTCCTGGCGGTGTCAGCATTAATACTTTTAGATCGTTAGCATGTACATTGGCATTACTAATCAATAAAGGATCAACTGTTTTAGTTAAATTATAATTAAACCAGTTAAGTTCAGCAGTGCAATAGGTTGCAGCCTCACCAATATCGTGATAAATCATCGCAATTTTATTGGCGGCATGATCTGCTAAACCTTGTTTAGCATACGTTGTGGCAACTATATTATAGTTACTCAAAGCGTTTTCAAATGCGGTTTTCTTTGCTACCAAATCTGCAAGTGCTAAAGCATCAGTATTGTGAATTGTTGCAATATTGTAAATAGCATTATCAATCCAGCGACTATCTTTAAAACGTGCATCGTTTATTAACACATTATATTTGGTAATCGCAGTTGCACTATTACTTGTACTAAAATCGATACCACCTGTTATCAGAGAGCGATTAGCTATCGGGACCATTAATTCTAATTGGTAGCTGCTACCAATACTGTATTGTGCATTATCGATACTATTACTGGTTTTATAAACAGGATGATTTAGTAGTTCACGCCATTTAATTATAGACTGGCTAAGTTTTTCTTGTCCTGCAACGAAGTTACCATTAATAATCGCAAAGGATGCTTGATTGTAATAACTACTGGCTTGTTGGTGTAAGGCATTATCCGCCCAGCGACTGTCGGGCATACTACCGAGTAATTGCTGATATGCCGTTTGTGCATTGGAATAAAATGTATCTACAATAATAGGACTTAATGTAGAGTCAGATTGAACTAATAATGCCTGGCGTTGATAGGTTCTACCTTCGTAATATAAAGAACTATCCAGGCGTGAACTTTGAGTAAAGTTTGATTTTAAATTGTCAAACTCAATTATTGCCAGATCAAAGTCTAACATTGCTTGCGTTGTAACAAGATCTTTTTTGGCACTATCATAATACGTTTTTGCTATTTGATATTGTGCATCATCAGCCCAGTTGCTATTTGTTGCATCAAGTACTAACTGATAAGCAATACGTGCCGCAGTATAGTTACCCTCTTCATGTAAAGTTCGTGCTGAATAATATTGCCCATCATCAAAATATATACTGTCAACAGGGATTAACGTAAATTCATCACGTGATTTTAAAAATAATTCTGTTGCCGTTAAGGTGCTTATACCATTATCTTTTAATACTAGATAACCTTGCTCCTGATAACTTCTCCCAAAGTAATAGTGCACATCATCAATTCGATTACTATTAGCAAAGCTGGCATCGTTAATAAAATTTTGAAAACCGGTTATTGCAACACCATATTGCGTAAATGCTGCTGCGGGATCGGTCAGTCTTCGAGCTACCTCATAATCAATATTGCTTATTTGATATTGTCCATCATCATAAAATTGACTGGTTGAATCAATCGCATTAAAAACAACTCTAGCACGATCAAATTGACCTGTAGCGGTTTCAATTGGTGTTGTTTTAGATAACGTACTGTCTTTAACTAATAATTTACCAGATTCCTGTAACCCACGTCCCAGATAATACTGTGCATCATCAATACTGTTTGAACCGGAAAATACCGAATTGTTAATCATATCCTGTAGTAGTTGAATTGCAGTAATGAATTCGGGATAGGCCTGGGTTATATCTGCATTAAACAATGCCAAATCATAATGAATTTTACCGAGTTGAAAAGCGGCATTATCACCCCACTTTCCATTGACATCAACTTTACTGTATTCAACTTGCGCAACATCAAAGTGTGCTAACTGGTGGTGTGATTTTGCTAACCAATATTGTGCACTATCAACATAGGAGCTTGTAGTAAACTCGCTTAATACAGACTGAAATTGATTCAGTGCAGTAGCATAATCTTTTAATGCGTATAGTGAACGCCCCTCGTAATAATGAGCATTATCAGCAAAATCGCCTACCGGATAACGATTTAATTGTGACTGAAATAAATTTACAGCGACACTGTAATTAGTGTTTTTGTATTCCAGTAATGCTTTTTCATACAGTGCCGGTTCGCTATTGACAACAGGTGAGCCAGAAGTACTAGTTTCTCCACCGCCACAAGCAGTGAGTGTTATTGTAATTAAAAGTCCAAAAAATAAATGAAATTTCAGCCGTACAGGTATTATCTTAAACATTAAATGTTGCTTCCGTATTATAAATTAATTTTCCTTTAGTTAACTCTTCAACGGTAAACTCGGTTTAAAGGTTCCATAAAATTTAATCTGCCTAATAATTAGACACAAATTAAACTTTAACCCCGTGTTTTTTCCGTCGTGTAAGTATGTAAAAGTTTCCTTAATTTAATATGAAGCAATAGCAGAAATTAGAATAATTTTAAAAATTATAGCGTACACTGCCCATAATACTTTGAGATGTATAATTTTTTCGAATTTCAGTATTGTAATCAAGGACAGTTTGTAGCTGTTTCTGGTTAGAAACTACCAGGCCGGTACTCAATAATATGCCATCTTGAGCCAGTTGTTGTTGCTCAATAGTATAGCCTGTTCCGGATAGACCGGCAAAAGAAGTCGTTATCTGATTATGTCCTAAATCAAACTCATGCAACCAGCCAAGAGCCACTTCGGTATAAAACCGGTAACTGTGTTGACTAAAATGTTGTCCAAGGCGAACACCGAGTTGTGATTGTAATGATTGAATTTCGTAAGGCGCTACTGCAATACCTGCACCACCGGTTTCACTAATGCCATTTTCATCTTGTCGTAAGTATTGTAATGATGAATACACTTCAAGCCGTTTGTTTTGCAATGGTAGGTAATAACCACTGGCGATAGAAGTGGAGATTACATTTGCGGTATATGCACTATTCGTATTCACATCAAGCAACCCGACACTATAGTTGCGTTGATTTAAATAATCGTGGTTACCCTGTGTGAATGTCCAGTCGAGATAACTGTGTTTACTGAAGTAACTACTATAAAGAGAATATAAACTGGTTTCGATATCACCGGCATTATCTGATTCAAAATCCATTACCGATCCAACAAAACCATAACTACCACCAAATATCCAATTACTACTTAAATTGCTGTCAAAGCCAAAACTTTGGCCACGTTGATTAAAGCCCAAAGTTGATAATTGCGATGAATTTTCTATTGCACCGGATTGTCTTAAACCCTTTAACCAAAACCCATAATCGGTGTTTGTTGTATCTTGCACCTGATTGAAGAGTGTTCGAAACTCATCGGGTTGGGTGCGCATATAACCGTTATCGTCATTAAATCGAACGGTATAGGGATTGTATTGAAATTCTTTATTAAATAATTTGTCTTCTCGTAATACCCGCATACGTTGATGTAGATTAGTATTGTATCGATGAACACTGCTAACGGCGACTTGACTTAATTGCGTATAATTTTCGGGGCTAAGTTTTGAAAATGCTGCACTGTGTTCATTTGCTGACAGGGCTTGAATTTCACCTAGCACAACCGATACATCACCTTCGGCATTTTCGAGAACACGATCAAGATAACCGGCGATAGCGTGTTCATTTTTTGTTGTTGCTACTGTATCAAAAGCTTCGACATCGGTTTTTATTTGTAAGGTATCTTTATTTTTAATATATTCAAATTTTAATAATGGTGCTTTTTTGGGAACGATCACATCATCAAATGTCGAGTCTTCGAGAAAGCCTCCGCTTGCTTTTAAAATATCGTATTTGTCTCCATCAATATAATGTCCGCGACCTCGAATAACATTGATGTCACCGGCTAAGGTTACCGTGCCTGTTACTTCAAAAGTGCCAGACTGTCCGGTTGCTACCGCAGGAATGAATGTGCCATCAAGATTAAATTGGTAATCATTATCGACTCGAAGTATTCCATCGAGAACATTAATTTTTTTCATTGAGGCAAGTTCAGTTAAGGAATATAAGCCCTTGCCTTTTTTCATTGTATTTTGAAAATCAACTAGTGCACTTGAGAATTTTCCTTCACCATCGAATACCACAGTATCATCCCCTTTTCCGCCATACACTGTCCCATTAAGAATTGAAGTGCTAAGAACGTGTAAGGTATCATCACCCGTTCCAAAATCGATATCACCCGTTAAAAGCGAGCCTGTCATCAATGACACCGTGTCATTACCTGCTCCTGAACGAATAGCATATTCTCTGGAGCCAGTTCCGAAAGCATCAACTGTAATTGACCCGTTGTTAACGATGAGATCGTCACCGCTCCCGGTCCAGATACCAATTGCTTTGGCATTATTATTCAATTGACTTCGTACTCTGGTTTTAGAGCCGAAACCTGCCGGTGACGCCGTCGCACTAGCCGATGCAGTGGGCCGAGCTCGAACTTTTATAACGCCATTATTAACAATTGAGTTATTTCCATTCCCGGTTTTAATACCCACGGCTAACGCATTTTTTGCTTGAGAATACGCTTTTGCTGTAGCATCGCCACCAGGACCTCGGGCAGTACTTAATGCCCTGGACACTGCAAGAGGTAGTGAAGCTACATTAATTGTTCCGGTATTTAATACTTTATTATTACCATCACCAAGATCAATACCAATCGCAGTGGCATTATTAGCATAGGCATAAGCATAAGCAAATGTATCAATACTGACTATGTCATTCCCGTAATATGCATGTGCATAAGCACGATTGACATTAGGTGCAGTCACCACATCAATTAACCCATTATTAATGACGGTGTTTTGTCCATCACCCAAACTGATACCAACAGCTAATGCATCATTGGCATAAGACTTGGAAGTTGCTTTAGAATCGGGATCGCGAAATGCGTCAAGACCATCGGCATCACTTAACGTACCAGTACTACTATCTGGTTTGGATTTAACTATTATCTTACCCGTATTAGTGACACGATTATTGCCTTCACCAAATTTAATACCATAGGCTTTAGCGCTATTTGCATAACTATAAGCAAAAGCATCACCGTCACCACTAAATACTGCATCGCCATCGGCATACGAATAAGAATACGCACTTGAAGCAATAAGAACATTTATCTCGCCACTATTTTCTATTTCATTATTGCCGTTAGCAGCGAGTATTCCATCTGCTCCTGAAGTGGCGGTTGAACTTGAAGTAGCATAGGCATCTTGATCAATCCCTAGAAGATTATCAATTGTATCACCATCAGAAATAGCCCTTGTGTTGGCTTTTCCTGTTGCTGTGATTTTAACCTTACCCTCATTTAAAATTAAATTATTACCACTGCCCACGTTAATACCGTGTACTTCATTGGTAATTTTTGCTTTTGAAAGTGATCTACCATTTGAAAAATAAATAGCGGCATTAGCATTACTTTTTGAACTGGAATTTGAAGATGCGGTTACAGTGACCGTACCTAAATTGATAACTTTGTCATTACCGCTGCCTGTATTCATCCCTGAGACTATTGACTTGGATGTTACTGTCGATGCAACTCGTGCATTACCTGCGACAGATACACTTGCACCACCAGTTGCAGTTATATTCGAAGCTGATTTAACGGTTACTGAACCAGAATTAAATACAGTATCATTGCCACTCCCTGAATTCAAAGCAATGGATCTTGAGTTAGCTTGAAGATCTGCTTTTGATGTTGAGCTTCCGGTAAAAGTATAACTGCTTTCACTCGATGTTGTTGTGGCACTCGATGTAACATTAATAGAACCAAAGTTACCAATGAAATTAGTACCATCACCAACGTCAATACCAATTGCGAGAGGATCCGAACTTGATGCTGCACTCGCTGTCGATTTACCAAAGGTGACTGTCGTCTTTTCCAGTGCTGTTAAATTCGAAGTTGCAATTACCGTTATTGCGCCTTTATTTCTGGCAGTATCATTACCTGCTCCCGCAGCAATACCGATTGATGTTGCCTTTGCTCGCAATGTATCATCAGTAGCGGCTACACCGGCTAAATTAAATTTACTGGAATTTAAAGTTAGCGTAACTTTTGATTTTGCTGTTAAAGTTAATAAATTTTCAATTAAATTATTTCCTGTCCCACCACTCATCCCTAGCGCGATTGAATCGCCATAAATACTACCACCTGATTTGCTTGAACCAACAATGGTTAACGATGAATTTGCTAACTTCATATTGCTTGTTGCGTTAACGTCAATTATTTTTTCATTTCGAAGCCAGTCATTACCCGTTCCACCTTTTAGCCCATAGACACGCGCTTTTCCGGTTAGCGCATCGCTTGATTTTGATGCACCAATAATAGTAATTGATTTTGAGTTTGTGGTTGCAGTTGCAGTTGATGTTAACTTAATTCTGCCCTTGTTCAGAATAATATCATCATCTGCTCCACCATCAATCCCTGTTGCACTAGCATTACTGGATGTTTCGGTATCACCACTGGTTGCGCCGATAGTGCTGTAACTAAAACCCGCTGCGGTCACTTTTGCCTTACTGCTACCAATAATTTCACCTCGATTTATCAAAGTATCATTACCCTCAGCGCCATTAAATCCAGCTGCGGATGAATTTGATGTTAATCCTGCATCAGCTATCGCAGCTCCGGCAAGAATGTTAATAGTACGATGTCTGGATTTGGATGAACCATCAGCTAATAGATCAATTTTTGCATCGTTTTCTAGCCAATCATCGCCATTGCCGGCATTAAGACCAACCACATCAGCAGTTGCTGTTACACTGCTTTTAGTTAAGGCTGCACCAACATAGTTCCAGGTATCAGTTGAAGCTTTTGTTTTTGCATATGACTTTAAAATTAAATCACCACTATTCAGGATCATGTCGTTATCAGAGCCACTATCAATACCAACAGCTTTAGAATCTGCTTCAGAGCTGATATCACCTATTGCTGCGCCAAATGCAGTAACTGAAACATTGACATTGGTTGTCGTTGCAGTGGCTGTCGATTTTATTTCACCAGAATTGCGAATTAGATCGTTTTCACTGCCACCAGTGATTCCAGAAGAACTAGCGGTTGCAACATTACTTACATCTGAAAAACTGGCTCCAGTAAATACTACACCCACACTGGTACCAGTTGCAGTCGATTTTGATGTTGATTCTAATGTGCCAATGTTTTTAATCCAGTCATTACCTTTATTGCCATCAATAGCAATAGCATTTGAATTAGCCTTGTTTGAGGTATCCGCAAAATCGGCACCCACTAATGTCACTGCAACCGATGTTCCTGTTGAAGTTGCTGTAGCCTTTGATATTGTTGAACCCTTATGCAATATTTCATCATTACCGCTGCCACCGTTAATACCGGTGGTATAGGCTTCGGACACCACTGCTGCATCGCCAAATGCAACACCCAAACCAATATTAACTGCTACCGAGGTTCCTGTTGAAATAGAAGTTGCATTGGAATCAAGGGTATCAACACTACTTATAAAATCATTACCTGCACCACCATCAATTGCAATGGCATTACTAGTGGCAGTGGATGTTAGATCTGCAAAAGCTGCACCACCCGGAACAAAAGCAAGACTACCATTAACGGAAATACTGGCTGCTTTTGCATCGGCTGTTGCTATTGAATTAATGTCAGCCTGATTTGCTATTTGATCCCGACCATCACCACCATCAATTCCAATACTGTTTGCTGTAGCATGAGTGCTGGCATCGGTGAATGTTGCGCCAAGTGCAACACCCTCGATAGCTACATTTAGTGCAACTGCTACTGAATTGCCTTCGGCATCGGCATCGGATGTTGCGTTGATAATGCCTTTATTGATAATAGTATCGTTAGCGTAACTACCAATAATTCCATTCGCATTAGCTGTTGCAGTTACACCCGTTTGAGCTGCTGCAACTCCGGCGGCCAGGCCAACACCGGCAAGTTCTGCTGTAACTGAAACAGCGGTTGCTTCTGAATTTGCAGTGGCAGTTGAATTTATAGTTCCGCTGTTTACTACTAATGTTTGGGGGGGATGATGTTCATCAGAATCATCGTCATCACCTTCGTCGTTCTCGGATTCATGATCCCGTTTTTCTGTATTATAACTGGTTTTATTTTTGTGTCGGTTTGAATCATGATGCTCACTTTCATGATCATCATCGTCACTTTCTTCTTCATCGTCGTCTTCTTCGTCATGATGTAATTTATTACGAAGCCCTAAACGAATACCGGTGCTGTTTGCTGTTGCATCGGTGGTGGCTCTTGATAAAGCAACGCCCAGTGGTACTCCTGTTCCAGTACCAGATACCGATACTCCAACACCAGTGCTGTTTGATATTCCAGTAGCTGTTGCATCAATTTCGGCTGAATTAAAAATATTATTTTTACCACGTCCACCATCAATACCAATCGTTGTAGCGGTAGTAATGGCTGAAGCATCAACCGCGCTACCTTCAATATTTAAGCCTTGTCCGGTTGCACCTGCTGCAACCGATACGCCGACTGAATCAGCATTCGAATCGGCTGTTGTGGTTATATGTTGCTTGTTAATTATATTGTCATTACCCGAGCCACCATTTAATCCCGTGCTTTGTGAGTGTGACTCGGTAGTTGCACGAGCCAATGCCACGCCAACCGAAACTCCGGTTACTGCACCATTTAAACTGACACTAACATTATTACTGTGTGTAATAGCAGTGCTACTGGATGTTAACACTCCGGTATTTTTAATGAGATCATCTCCTTCATCGCCCATCAAACCATTACTATATGAATTACTAATTGTTGAGCTATCGGCTGCTGCGCCACTAATCGTTAAACCGGTATTCGCAGCACCAATATCAACCGCGACAAGTGTTGACCAGGCTTCGGACTTCGCCGTGGAATTAAACTCACCACTGTTTATTATAATATCGTTATCACGTCCACCTCGGATACCATTAC
>CAYOHQ010000025.1:0-16640 GCA_964403805.1 uncultured Thioalkalispiraceae bacterium
AACAGTTGTTGCAGCAAGTGGTTCTAGTAACAACAAAACAACTAGTTTTCCTGCTTCATTATCCGGTGTGATTGCCGTTAATATGCAAATAACTAAAGCTAAAGATAGTATCATTACACGAAAACCTGATAAAAAATTATGCGCTCCCGGAACCAATATTATTACCACTATTCCAGGAAACTCATATGATTTTTTTTCAGGTAGTTCATTATCAACAGCATTTGTGTCAGGTTCAATCGCTTTACTATTGGAAAAACAACCCGATTTAACACCTTCAAAAATATATAGCTTACTTGAACAAAGCTCCATCGTCGATTCGAAGTCACATCTAAAAAATATTAATTCCTGTGCTGCCTTAGCATTACTCATGAATAAAAATATCTGCCATTAATTTACAATCTATTGAACCTTTTTTGACTCCCCGGATACTTACTTTTACATGAAAGAATTTTCATGAATTGGATAGTTGTATTCACCATGGACGGTACTACTTTTAGTATGAATGTTACTTACGGGAGCACTAATTAAATGGAATCATATTGTGAAGATGAGTATAAATTTCAAACTTCCTTAGAAAAACAACATAGCAGCACATTTCTTAAATCACTGCATAAAGAGTCAATTTCACATTTGGCGGTTAATCATCCTTATTTAAAAGCCTTATCTAACGGCGAATTTTTTGACCACGAACATAGCTTAAAAGAATTTGCAATTCAATATCAGATCTACCAGGAAAATTTCATTCGTTACTTAACTACGGTTATCTCAAAACTGGATAATCCGGAACATCGCTCTATCTTAATTCAAAATTTAATAGAAGAAAGTGGTTGCTTAAGTAAAGATGAGATTAAAACTCTAAAAAGTTATGGAATTAAAGAAAATTGGGTACAAGGTGTTACGCATACTGAATTATTCAAACGATTTATGAAAGCCCTTAATGTTGATAAAATCAAACTGGATTATCACAAACAACTTGATGTTTTATGCTGGCGTGAAACATTTAATAGTATATTACTAAATGGCAGTGCAGCTGAAGCGATAGGAGCATTAAGTTTTGGTACAGAAAATATTGTTAGTGGCGTGTATCAACATTTTGTAAAGGCAATAAAACATTATGGAAAAATAAAACGAAAAGATAGTGTTTTTTTTGATTTACATACTTTGGTAGATGATCATCACCAGGAATCCCTATCAAGTATTGCAGCATTTTATGCACAAACTGAAACAGGCCGGATTGATTTACACAAAGGCATGCATAAGGCATTAAGTCTTCGTGTATCATTTTGGGATGCAATGTATCAAAAAAATACAATCTATGCGGAGAATACTATATGCGCCTAACTACATCAAAGTTGTATGATCATAATGCTGTTCACTGGAGCAGAGTTAAACCTTCGTTACTTTCTGATTTTACTGCAAGACCCTATCTACTGGAACTTTGTCAACTGTATAATACTGATTCAGTTTTAGACCTGGGATGTGGTGAAGGCTATTTCGCACGAGAATTGAAAAAAAATGGCGCAGGTGAAATTCTTGCAATCGATATATCGGAAAAAATGATTGCTCAAGCAAAGGAAATTGAAAAAATAGAAAAATCCGGTATTCGTTACCACTCTGGTGATGCATGCAATATTGATTATTTAAGTTCGGCGCACTTTGAGCTTGTTATTGCTGTATTTTTGTTTAATTACCTGGACACAGAACAAACAACAAAAGTATTAAAACAAATAAAACGAATTTTAAAACCGGGTGGACGATTGATTTTTGCTGTACCTCACCCTTTTTTCCCATTTAGCTCGAATAAATCAGCACCTTTTTACTTTAACAATAATGATGCCGGCTACTTTTCAGGTCAAAATCAGGTATTCGAAGGTGAAATTTTTATTAAAGATGGAGGTTCTGTTCCTGTCCGTTGTGTCCATAAAACACTCAGTAATTATTTTAATTCTCTTAAATTAGCTAAGTTTGATTATCTACCAGAAATCCATGAACTTATGGTTACTAAGGAACATCTTGAGCTTGATAAACAATTTTTCTCACCATTAATTGATAAACCATTACACCTTGTTTTTAATATACAAGCATAAAACTAAAATAACATGCTATTACTTCATCAGTATCCATGCGCTAATCATTTAATTGATAGAAATATCTGGAATTCAAGCACGTTTAATAAAGCATCATCATGGAAATTTATTATCGATAATTCATTACTAAACGAATTCTCTAATATTTGCGATAAAATACCAATAACAGAAACATTATTAGAAAAATATGAACATAATTTATTTCATATTCCAGAGCTAACAAAATTTTCAATTAAGATACGAAACGAAATATTAAATGGTACTGGTATTGCATTTATTTCTGGACTTTCAAATCACCCTTTTACACGAACAGAACAAAAATTATTTTACCTGGCAATTGGGAAAGCCATGGGGAAAATTCATGAGCATTACGGACGCCTTTATGATGTTACAGACAAAGGTCTGGATTATACTAAAGATGCAGTACCAGTTTCTAAAACCAATTCAGAAACTTCTTTTCATACAGACAGTAGTAGTCGATATATCAATCCGGACTTTTTGGGATTACTGTGTTTGCAGCCTGGTCTTAGTGGTGGTGACTCCATGTTTAGTAGTGCTACTGCCGTTCACGAAATGATGCGGCGCAACTATCCTGACTTGCTTGAACTTCTCTACAAAGAATACATTCGAGATATTGTTACACCGGGACTTGAAAATAACAAAAAGTCACTAATACAAAATCGATTTCCGATTTTTCATTTTAATATTGCAGAACAAAAATTAACATTTCGTTACATGCGTTACTGGATCGAACAAGGTCATAAAAATGCGGATATTAAACTCGATAAAAAGCAATTAGAAGCCCTTGATAAACTTGATGCTTTACTGCAATCCGATAAAATACAAATTAGATTAAGCTTAAATTCCGGTGACATCGTATTTTGTAATAACCATACAATTGTTCATAACCGTAGTTGTTATTCAGATAATCCTAAAAACCCACGTTTATTAATTCGAATGTGGGGTGGTTTCTAAGTAGAATTATCTAATTGCTATAATATTTTGTATTACTTATTTTAATAATTACTGATAAAGTTCATAGGCAATCCAAGATAGCATTTTAACAGCACGATGATTTATTGGGTTTAATCCCCTCAATCGTAGCCGATACAACATAATCCGTTACATTATGATCCGGTGCCCAATCCTGCATAAATTCTTTTGATTCATCTTTGGGTTGAATTTTTACATCTTCAAAACCTGCAGCTTTGATCATATTTTCTAAATCGGATACTAACGATGCATTTCCCATACAACCTGCGATTAATGCTGGGTCATTACGAATTTCTTCTGGTAATTCGATAGTTGCAACCACATCAGAAATAGCAAGGCGACCACCAAGTTTTAAAACGCGAAACGCTTCTTTAAAAACCTGTTCTTTGTTTGGCGATAAATTAATAACGCAATTTGAAATAATAACATTCGCAGTGTTATTTGCGATTGGTAAATGTTCTATTTCACCAAGACGAAATTCAACATTATCATACTTACCTTTAACTGCATTGTTACGAGCTTTACTGACCATGTCGGGAGTCATGTCGACACCGATGATATGTCCGGTTTTACCGACTTCCTGTGCTGCCAGAAAACAATCAAAGCCGCCACCCGCACCAAGATCAACAACCACTTCACCTTGTTGTAAGGATGCAATGGCACGAGGGTTACCGCAACCCAATCCCATATCCGCACCACTCGGGACATTTTCCAGATCGGTTTCAGTGTAACCCAGTCGTGTTGATATTAAGGTATTAATTGCTGAATCATCAGACACGCCGCAACAACTACTTTCATTTCCGGTTGCACTGTTTTCATTACTGGCATTAGCAACTTTCGTGTAAGCTTCGCGAACATCCTGACGATGTGAATCATGTTCGCTGTTATTTGTAGAAGTTTTTGGTAGGCAACAATCACTCATAATATACGCTCCAATTATTTAATTAAAAAAAGATTTCAAATCATTTAATACTGCGGGATCGACCCAACAGTCTACATTCTTTCCTCGTCGTTCCATTTGCACCAAACCAACACGATTAAGTTCTTTTAAGTGATGCGACAGAGTTGATGCTGCTATGTCCAAACCTTCACCCAGATCGCCAACGCAACATTTGACCGCAGTATCAGTACTGCATTTTGTACCGGGTTCGCAGCACTTGAGTAAGCGATCAAACAAGGTTAATCGGTGGGTATTGCTAAGTGCTTTGAATATATCAGCTTGGCGTTTCATAGTTTCATTATTCGACATATATCGAACTATAGAACAGAACATTGGCAAGATCAAGTAATATTGTGTGTTACCGTATTAAAATAATTTAACTGCTTGTTTTATCAGGTTAAAAGGTAAAGTTATAGATTAAAATCTTTCGAAACAGTTACAAAAAATTCAAGTTCATTTTGTGGTGTGACATCTTCATAAGTTAATGACACTCCCAATATATAACCTTTAATGTCTTTTTGCAGTGTCGCGCCAATGTCATTACCATCACTCGCTAAATCGAAGGTTCGGCCATAATGCAGTTCCAGACCAAATTCATCCAACACGTAAAAGCTGGTAGTTAAATCCAGATAATCAGAATGTTCTCCGAGGAAATAGCGAAAATAGGAAGTTTGGTAACTTAATCCGCCGTAGAGTTCATAAGTAGATTCTGCAAATTGACTATCGGTGTAAAGATATTGAACAGCGCCAACATCAAAGGCAAATTCTTGCGGCTCCCCAAAAGGCGCGCGCCAGCCACCGTATAAATCCACTTCTGCACCTTTAGCAACATTCGATGCGAACATTCCTGCATACCAACCTTTGTTTTCGGATTGTGCTGCGTGATAAGTTGCTTGAAGTGCGAGTTTATCGTCTGTTTGAGTTTGTCCACGAAAAACATAATTACTGGTTAGTGCTACTGTGACTGTTCTATCAATCGCAAAAGCAGTTGAAATAGACATTATCAACAAGCTTATTAACAGCAGTAATTTTTTCATACAACAATACCCTACACTAATTTATGGAAACAATATTATACTCTAAATTGTTATACCGTATCATGGAGGATATAAATGTTAATAAGTTCCTGCTTGTTTGTTAATTATCTGATTTTAATTTGTTTAACTCCTGATCAATTATAGTGAGATGAGAAATCTTTAAATTTATAATGCTTTACAAGTGTTTCAATAGCCGTTGATACAAAATGAATTACCCAGAAATTATGCAAAATAACAAAACTAGTGTTATACGCAGTTATATACTAAACTGCGTATAACTGGCAACTAAACAGAATTTTAACTGATGGACTATTTATCCGAAAGTACTTGTCTACTTTACTCTCAGCTTCTTAGCCAATGCCTGCATGCATCGGCACCAAGTGGTCGCGGTTTATCATTTGTTCAAAAAACCATAAAAGGCGCAATACATTGGTATCTGCAGTTAACTGTAGGCAGTCGTAAAACCCAACATTATATTGGACCGGATACGGACGCAATACACAAACTCATCAACAATGAAAAACAATTATGGGAAAAAACCAAACCCGATCGCAAGCAACGTGAACAATTGGTTAGCATGTTAGTCAGTGGTGATGCTATTACTGTCAGCACTGCTGAAGCTCGACTATTTGAAATAATTGAACGTGCAGGTGTCTTTCTCGTTGAAGGTGTTTTAGTTGGTTCACATGCTTTTTCACTCTATGGAAATATGCTCGGCGTTAAGTGGCCATCAAAAATCACTCAAACCCATGATGTCGATATTGCACGAGACAATCACATCGTAGTCGGTTTACGAAATAAGCCGGTAAACTTGAAACAAGTACTATTAGAAGCCGACATGGGCTTTATAGAAGTACCGGCACTGGATCGTAAATCACCATCAACCAGTTTTCGTATTCATGGGAAACAACTTAGTGTAGACATGCTAACTCCCATGGTCGGTAAACCCTCCTCCAAACCTGTATTAATTAATGCATTAAATACCTATGCAGAACCATTACGGTTCCTGGACTATTTACTAAATGATACACAACCCGCTGTACTCGTAGCACGCGCAGGTATCTTGGTGAATGTTCCCGCACCTGCACGCTATGCAATACACAAACTAGTTTCATCGACCCGACGTCCAGCTGCATTTCAAACTAAAACAATAAAAGACAGTGATCAAGCCGAACTGTTACTAACTGTTCTATTAAATGATCGGCCTGGCGATATACAGCTGGCATATGAAGCGGCAAAAAAAATGCCCGAAAAATTTTTAGCTCAATTAAAAACTGGTTTAAAAAAACTACCCGATAAATTAGTTAATGATTTAAAAAATATTTTTTAGTAACGGTACAAAAAATTATTATCCTAAAAATTTTGATGAATTATTTAGACTGCTAGTCAGAGCTGGCTACTTTTACTGCAACATTATCTTGCCAGTCTTCAAAATAATGTGGTGCTAAAACAATTTTTTTCCAATATTGATGACGGCTATGTTCATTTAATTCCACTTCGTAGCATAAAGCTAACCAGTTTTTTTCAATAACCGATATTATATTATTTATTATGTCCCGAGCCTGAATATTGGATACTTGAAAGATACCTGCTATCGAAGCACTATTTCTTAACGTTGCCTCATTTGCAAAGCGTCCGTTAATTGCTAAAGCCTGACTAATTATTTCATCGGATGGTATTTGCGGTCGTAATCCAAATGCCGGGCTTAGTTCCAGTTGTTTACCATCCCACATGGCCGACAAATGCTTAACACCATCATCGGTATTACCAATTAATACATTAAAAACCAGACGCTTGAAGATTTCTTCAAGAGCAGGCTTACGTTCAACAATTTCCCGTCGCACAATATCAGCAATAGTGTGATAACTGGCGTACTGTGCCTCGGTTTCAGTTAAACCCAACAAGCTATATCCGCTTAAAATAAAATTGCGCGAGGTAGCAGGTATTACCGTGGTGGTAGCTTGTCTGTCAAACCGTTCAACTAACAACACATCATGCTCACCACTGCTTTCAAAAACGACATTTACAACATTGAGCCCGGCCTGTTTGGCTAATTTCATTGCAATATATTCGAGTTTAACGACATCATTGGTATCATCAACGGAAGCAAATTTCACTAGCCATTCCCGATTATCGAAGCGCAAGGTGGCTTTTGGTTGTGCACCACCCATGCTGGATCCCTGCATTAATACAAAATCCAATTCCGGTGGTAATATCTGGTGCTGTTCGATTAATGCTGCAGCAGATAAAATATCATCGATACTCATTTGATCCATGGTGCGGTCAATGTAGCCACTGCTGGAACTTTGAAAATCGAGCGCACCGCTGCGATTACTGTCAGACAGTAACAAATAATCCAGTTCATTCAAGCGCAATTCTGGATAGTGATAATCGATCACGTGTCGGCCCCAATAATCCGGTGCGGCATCACGAAAACACGAGTGGATTAAATTATGGCCTTTGGGAGTGAAACTACCTTTTTCTAATGGTAATTCGAATGGTGAAAAGCGAATTGCGCTTGCTAAATCCCGATAACTTTGACCATAGGTGAATCGATATAATTTACTTTGTTTAACAATCCGACCTGCTACCACTGGTTCACTACTGCCTGGTAACCAAACCCAGACATAAAGATCATCGACATTTTGAATATTAGAAGTTGTCATCCAGTTCCGTTATGGCAGTCCGGCTTCGCTCGGGTAACACACTGGCAAAATTGGCTACCGTAGTAGATAAATTTAATAGTCTACTAGTGTTTTCGGCTAACAATGGAATACCTATAATAGTGCAGGCTTCAAATACAGTACCAACGGCAACGCTGGAGTCACCCTTTTCAATGGCCATCACCGTGTATCGGCTAACATTTAAACGGTGAGCCAAATCAGCCTGGCTGAATGACTGTTCGAGACGTGCGGATTTGATCATGGTACCAAGTGTTGTTAAAAGCAGCTCAGTATGTCTGGAAAGTAGTAAGCGATTTTGACTCATATGTCGTTTATCTCCAACATTAACAGTTATTAAGTTGATTATAATCAACTATTTTGTATTTTCCACTAATAAATTAATAATGAAATTTTATTCGACTGAGTAGTTTACTAAACTCGCTAAAACATCAATAATCAGCTGCACAACGTCCTGCTCTTATAAAAAAACGATTCCGCTAATTTCGTTTAAATCCAGAGGCCAACATTCGTGACTCGACAGATTCACATAATATTCGTTTTAATTGCACAATTACTACTCATATCCTGTACAGGTTATGGTCTTTTTTATGATGACGTGCGCCTTGAAACCAGCGAACTAGAACAAATCTGCCTGCAACAACCAAACAGCAAGTGCCTGCTCCAATCAGCATCGGCGATTACTGCAAATATGTCGGAAGATGTCAGCCACGCTGAAGCGTTAATAGTGATAGCCAAAACGCAATATAGATTGGAGAACAATCAAGCTGCTCTAAATACTATTGGTGAAATACGGATTTTAGTAATGCAATTTAATGGCTTGTTTGAATTGAGCCAACTTGCCAAAGCACAGCAACAATCAAGCAGAAACATAATTATCCTGGCGAACAGCATTATCGATGATATTCAACAACCACGAGATAAAATGGCAGCATTAATATTGGGCTCAATTTTACTTTCTGATAATCAACAGACTGATTTAGCCAAAATTCAATTACAAAAAGCAGTTTTACTGGCCAAAAATAATGCTAGCCACTCAACGAACAACATCGACATCCGGTTTTTTAGCCGAATACTACCTAAATTACTGCAATCAAATAATACTGAAGTAATTGAACAATTAATCGATTTACAGGCTAAGCCATCACAACAAATTATCGCCCGGGCTAAATTCTGTATTCTATTGAAAGACCATAACCCGACACTGGCCAAACAACAATTTAAGCAGCTATTAAAAAAGTGGTCACAATTAGCCAACAAACAGCAAACTAAAACTGCC
Organism: uncultured Thioalkalispiraceae bacterium; assembly: GCA_964403805.1. GTDB lineage: Bacteria > Pseudomonadota > Gammaproteobacteria > UBA6429 > Thiohalophilaceae > CAYQUC01. Next base: position 9,018 of record CAYOHQ010000025.1, read on the forward strand.
CGAGCCGCTATCATCAACGCACTGGTGGCTTTTGATAAACTAAAACAGGCACACGAAATTCGGCAGCAACAAACGGATAACATCAGCAAGATTGGTATTAGCTCGGTGATAATTCAGCAATTAACTGCTGATGCTAATGAGCAGAATATCACTCAGGCAAAACAGGAATTAGTGTGGTTACTACGACAAGTGCGGCAACACCCAAGACCGACTATTCCGGTAAATGCGCTACCTCAAATTAAACAACAGGCAGCTCAGGATGATTTTGACCTTGCCAACTTGCGTGCCCAGGCAATTGCCGATGTTGCCCTGGGCTTGGCTGCTATCAATCAACTGACTGAAGCGGTTTATTTTGCTGAGCAAATTCAACATGCTATGGGGCATATTCAGGGTTATACTTTGACCAAACTGGCAAAACAGTATGCCCGTCAAGGTGACATTAATACGGCTTTATTAACCATGGAATCCATCTACCGACCGGTAAACCGGGCTGCCTGTTTGACTGAAATTAGTGCCCAGCTAGCAAAAAATGGCGATTTAAATCGTGCTATCATTATAGCCGCTCGTATTAACCGACGTTCGTGGCGTGATATTGCCAATAGTGAAATAAGTATTCTGCAAGCCAGACAAAATGACATTAAAACAGCAATGAAAACACTCAACACTATCCAACGAAGCTACAGTGCAGTGTATGCCATGAGTGAGATCGCCGGTACTTTGCAAGCGCAGCAGAACAAGCGATAATGCCTGATTTTTAAAGACTATTCAGATACTATATATAAGTGTCACAACACGCTCGAATAACCCGCAACGTAAACTAGAAAATTTTAAATGAAAGACGCATTAAGCAAGCTACTAACAAGCGCAACAACGACTCTAACGAGTAATGGTGATATACCCGCTGATGCAACAATCCGCATCCAGTTGGATCAGGCTAAAGGCAAGGCTGATGATCGTGCCCATGGTGACTTTGCGAGTAACCTGGCATTAACATTAGCAAAAGCAGCAAAATGCAAACCACGTGACCTTGCCGAAAAAATTGTAGCCGCACTACCCGATTCTGATCTGGTTAACAAAGTTGAGATTGCCGGACCGGGCTTCATTAATTTCTATCTGAATAAAACCGCATTCCATACCGTGTTACCCGACATCATAAAACAAGCTGATAAATTTGGTTGTTCCAATATTGCTGCTGGTAAAAAAGTTCAGGTTGAATTTGTTTCAGCCAATCCAACCGGACCTTTGCACGTAGGTCATGGCCGTGGTGCAGCTTTTGGTGCAGTCGTGAGTAATTTATTAGCTGCTATTGGTTACCAGGTGCATCGTGAATACTACGTTAATGATGCCGGCCGACAAATGGATATTCTGGCAGCCAGTGTTTATTTACGGTATCTGGATTTATGCGGTGAGAGCATCACTTTTCCGACTAATGCTTATAAAGGTGATTACGTTTGGGATATCGCCGCAACACTACATCGTGAAAATAAAGACAAGTATCAGCATGCAATCGATACCGTCATGAACGGTGTTCCAGAAGATTTAACGGACAGCAATCCGAACGGCGATAAAGAAAAACACATCGATGGCATTATTGTAAATACCAAATCATTACTGGGTGACGAGTACTTAACTGTTTTTAATATTGCATTAAATCATCTACTCACCGACATTAAAAACGATCTCGAAAGTTTTGGTGTGTTTTATGACGAATGGTTTTCAGAACGCAGCCTGATGACATCAGGTGCTGTTGATGATGCGATTGCGCGATTACGCGAAAAAGATTATATTTTTGAAGATGAAGGTAAAGTGTGGTTTCGCTCTACCGCCTTTGGTGATGAAAAAGATCGCGTGCTAGTGCGCGACAATGGTTTAAAAACCTATATCGCATCCGACATCGCTTACCACACCAATAAACTGGATCGCGGTTACGATGAAATTATTGATATCTGGGGTTCGGATCATCACGGTTATGTTCCGCGTGTAAAGGCAGCAATGGATGCCCTATCCGGACGCGCTGATTCATTAGAAGTTCTATTAGTGCAATTTGTTAATTTATATGAAGGTGGTGAGAAAAAAGCCATGTCGACCCGCTCGGGTGAATTCATAACCTTGCGACAACTTCGTCGTGAAGTCGGTAATGATGCTACTCGATTCTTTTATGTGATGCGCAAGAACGAACAGCATCTGGATTTTGATATGGATCTGGCGCGTAAGCAATCGAATGAGAACCCACTGTATTATATTCAGTATGCCCATGCCCGAATTTGCAGTGTGATCCGCAAAGCGGCTGAAACAAATATGGCCTATGATCAATCGATTGGCCTTGAAAATATTACTGCGCTTACCGAACAAAGTGAAGTTGCTCTATTGAATACCCTACAACAATATCCTGCATTAATTGAAAAAGCGGCAACAGAACACGAAGCTTACATTTTATGTATTTACTTACGTGATCTTGCAACCGTATTACACAGTTATTACGATGCTGATAATAAACGCATTCGAATTTTAGTCGAAGATGCTGCACTTCGAAATGCGCGTTTAGTATTATTACACGCAACCAAACAAGTTTTACACAATGGTCTAACATTAATTGGTGTTTCAGCACCTGAAAAAATGTAAAACGATAACCAATATAATTATCAAGATAATTTAATGACACAAGATTACGCAAAAAAAACCCGAAGTAATAGAGAAAAACACAGTTTACCTGGCTGGGCGTGGATGCTTGGTGGTTTAACCGTCGGTCTGTTTATCGCACTATTGGTGTTTATTAAGGAGCATCGCCCTGAAACTGCACATACTCCACCACTCAACACCGTGGTTAAAAACTTCGCCAATGACGTGGTTGATGCCAATATTAAACACAATAAAAAAAATAATATTAAAACGGAAAATAAAACTGATACACCCGGTATCGGTTTTGATTTTTATAAAATTTTACCCGAAATAGAAGTCCCCATTCCGGATCTGGAGCACTTAAAAAAACAAGAAGCACAGAAAAAAGCCCACCCTAAATACAAATACGTGTTGCAGGCTGGATCATTTAGACAGTTATCCGAAGCGGATAAACTCAAAGCCAATTTAGCCTTACTCGGCGTTAATGCCGAAATTGAATCGGTGACAATAAACAAAACTAAAACCTGGCACCGTGTTCGCATTGGTCCATTCACCAGTGCTCGCAAAATGGATAAGGTTCGTCATCGGTTACAGAAAAAAAATATTCGAACAATGGTTTTAAAATTAAAAACCTGATTTTTAATTCAATTAACCATGCACATCATCATCATACTAATATTAATTGTACTCATAATTTATGGGCCGCAAGTTTGGGCGCAATCTATATTTAAACGCTATTCAAAAAAACTGGATCGCATTCCGGGGACTGGTGGTGAACTTGCGGTACATTTACTCAAAAAATATAACATAAATAATGTTGTTGTAGAGAAAACCGATAAAGGCGATCACTATGACCCAACGGATAAGGCAGTGCGTCTGAGTGACAGAAATTATTCTGATAATTCATTAACCGCAATAGCGGTTGCAGCACACGAAGTGGGCCATGCAGTGCAGGATTTTAAAAATGAAGCCAAATTAGCCACTCGCACAAAATTAATCACCATCGCGCAGAGTGCGCAACAACTCGGCGTTATGATCATGATCGCATTACCAATACTAACGATATTCAGCCGCTCACCGGCGATTGCGATTATTACTCTAGTGCTAGGTATCGCCTCGATGGGAGTAGCAACACTAGTACATCTGGTAACCTTACCAGTAGAAATAGATGCCAGTTTCGGCAAAGCATTACCCATGTTGCAAGATGGAAATTACATTAATAAAAAAGATGAAGCTGCGGTTAAACGCATATTACGTGCAGCTGCTTATACTTATGTTGCAGCTTCATTGGCCAGTTTACTGAATTTGGGTCGGTGGATTACGATGTTGCGTAAATAAAGTTAAAGCCCTCTCTTTAAGAGAGGACTAAAAAGTTATTATAATTTCTCCCAAAAAACAAATGCTATCAACATATTATCGATATCAACACCATGTGGATTTTCAAAATTGGTTTCAAGCCATAATGATTCACCGGCTTTAATGATGGGGCCGTATTGCCCGGGTGTCCAGGGATACAGACCATTTACCGGTAGATGATCTTCGTGTGAATGCAATAATGTTGCGCCTTGTCCTACATCATCATGAGCGACAGGAATATTTTGATATTCGGGTTTAAATTCACGAAGTGTACCATGAGAACTTTTAAGTTTTATTTCACCACCGTGATCATGAATATGTGGTATGACTGCGACAATTCGTCGATCAGATGTTACCGGTGGTTGTGATGTTATTTTTTTTGATTTACCCGGTGGAACTGCAAAACCGGAGCGACAAGGAACTGCATCGATCCAATCTATATTAGTATCTTTATAACCACTATCTTGATCATCCACTAAAACAAGAAAACGTAAATAAATTTTTTCGCTAACGTCTACATTAGCCGGATTTTCCCAATGCCAAATTGGAAATAGCGCGCCGCCTTCTAATTTATAGGCATAGCCTTTTGGAAAATGAAAATTGGTTAATTCACTACCAACCTGAATTAGCCAGGGGTAAGCACATTCAAATTCGCGTTGCCGATTTGGTGCGGTATAGCCCCACACCAGATGATGAACCATCTCGGAATAAGCGGGATTATCTGAAACAACATCAATACTACTATCAGCATTACGGCGTACAACATCGATATTACTAGCCACGTACCATAAAATTTTATTTTCGGGTAACGGTAAATAACTGGTTTTAGGAATCACGGGGTTATCTGGCAATTTTACAAAATTTTCATCATAAGCATAAGCCGAATGATCGACTGTATCAATTTGAACATAGGTCGTTAGTAATTTTTGTGCTGCATGTACTTCTTGTAAATTACAAAATAAAACCATCACCGTGGTGCTATATACTATTACTAATAAACTAAATCGATTGCATAATATCTTGCCCAATTTACTCATGACTATCTCCTTTACCTAAACTGTTTTAATAATATTACTATTCTTAAAAGCAATTTCTTTTCATTTTTTGCTGTTATTCGTTTGAATATTAAAGCACAACGAGTAGCAAGTATTTGTTACAGTCTGTAACTTGCTTAATATGAATTAACAAATTAATTTTTTATTAAATTATAACGCCACTCAACAAAAATTAAATTGGGTATCCAACATAACCACGCTATGATGGCATAAAAAAAATTAAATTCAACTCCGCTAACCATACTGAGCGGTAAATATAATCGTAAGGTTACCGCGGCAAATGTCAATGCGAAATTTCGTCGCATCCATTTCTTATGCTCATTAATAGCACCTTGGCGAACGGAAAGATAAGCACGTAAACCGGAATAAAGCCACAGAATAGCAAGCATGCCAAATCCAACTCTTGCTACACTACCACCCGTTGCAAATTGCGACATGTATAAACCCGATACACCCCCGAGCAAAACGCCAATACTTAAATAAACACGCCCCATCCAACGATGCGCATTTCGGTATTTTGCCCTGAATTGTGAGCTTAACTGAAACGGTCCGATAATCAAAGCCAGCGATGAGGCGAATGCATGGCTATAAATTACCGATGAATGTGCGATAAAATTTATCTTCATATCAGGCGATACCGTACTACCCAACGGTAAAACCGCGTAGACAAAAATAGCATAGCCGGCTACACCAAAACTTAAAAAATAAAGTAAGAATTTTCCTACAAGCTTCATAATTAATTATTTTAATAATAAATCGAATTAAATTAATTATGTCATACAATCAAACATTTGCTTGTTGCAATGTGTATCAAACCAGATTTTACATAATCAAAAAACCTAATGTGAAACAAACTGTTACAAGATGTGAATAATAAATGATCAAATATCGCTGTGTGATGAATTAATCTTTGATATAGTAAACTAACCTCCTGATATTTATTAGTAATATAAATAGTTAAACACTCGTTAATTAAGGATAGATTAGGGACATGAGCACAGAGCAATCTCAAAATAAACCCAGGATCATACTCGTTGAAGACGATGAGCGATTAGCAGCTTTAATCGTTGAATATCTTGAACAACATGATCTTCACGTTACAGTTGAATATCGTGGTGACACTGCTGTTAAAAAAATACTCGATGGCAATCCAGATCTTATTATTCTCGATGTTATGCTACCCGGTATGGATGGCTTGCAAGTATGTAAATTTGTTCGGCAGGAAATTGATTGCCCAATTTTAATGTTAACCGCTAAAAGTGATGATATTGATCAAGTATTGGGGTTAGAGTTTGGTGCTGATGATTACATCACAAAACCGGTTCAACCACGGGTTTTACTCGCACGTATACGGGCTTTATTGCGACGTACAACATCAAAATATAAAGACAATAAAAAACACAGTTTATTTGGTAATGAATTGGTATTTAATGAAATTCGAATAAATAAATCGTCACGTCAATTATATATTCATGATAATCCGATTGAGTTAACCAATACCGAATTTGAGTTGCTGTGGTTACTGGCGAATAATGCAGGGGAGATATTGAGCCGTGATAAAATTCTGGCAAGCCTACGAGGTATAGGTTATAACGGTTTAAACCGATCAACTGATATAACAATTTCACGTCTGCGTAAGAAAATTGGCGACAACGAACAATCATCACAAAAAATCAAAACCATTCACCGTAAAGGTTATATGTTTGTTGTAGAAAATACACTCGAAATTCCGGCGGATTAACGCCATGGGAAGAAGTTTTATTCGATTGTACTTTTTTCTGGCCGTTACGATTGCGTTATTTATTATTGGGCTACAAACCCTGCCGGAAATTTTACTCGATGATATTCTTGCACAACAAATATCAGATGAAGTAAACGGTACTTTTTTTCTGATCCGAAAAGAACTCTATTCAGTACCTGAAGAAAAATGGCCCGATAAAATTGAAGAACTAAAACCCCATTTTGGTTATCACCTTGATTTAGAAAAATTATCTGAATTAAACTTTAACGCCAAACAGATCGACCGGCTTAATAGCGGCATGTTGGCGACCACTAAAGACAAATTCACTGTAGCCGAAACATTGTACTCACTAATTCCCAATACTGATAAAGTAATCAGTATGTCGTATCGTGAAACAGGCCTGGAACATTTTGAACGCAGTGCGCGTGGCGCCTATTATATTGGCATTAAACATCTCAAAGAACACCCTCAACAAGAATGGGCTCAAGCATTAAAGGAAATATCCAAGGGCTTTCATTACCCATTGAAACTGGTTCAAATAAATGAATTAACACTCGATAAAGAATATGCTGATATCATTAAAAATGGCGGAACCTATGCCAAGAACCCACACGGCAATGGTAAAACATTTTATAAGCGCATACCCGATTCGAATTATGTTATCCAGGCAGGACCAATCCATGTAAGCACATTTATTGTCGATCTATTCCATTACGCCATGGCATTGTTAGCAATAATGATAGCGATAACAATTTACATCTGGATGCGTCCCATTTCAAAAGATTTAACTCAATTATCAAAAGCGGCAAAGTCGTTTGGCCGAGGACAATTTGATACCAGGATTAAAACCAG
>CAYOHQ010000026.1:0-16189 GCA_964403805.1 uncultured Thioalkalispiraceae bacterium
ACCATCATCAGCTGCAACCACTAATACAACAATATCTGTCGCATCCGCGCCACGTGCGCGCATTGCAGTAAATGCTTCATGTCCGGGAGTATCCAGAAAAGTAATTTCCCCTTTATCTGTTGACACATGATAAGCACCGATGTGCTGCGTAATACCACCCGCTTCACCATCAGCAACTTTGGCTTTTCGAATATAATCTAATAATGAGGTTTTACCGTGATCAACATGCCCCATAATCGTGACAACTGGTGAACGAGAACTAGTTTCACCTTCAGCTTCATGCAAATCACTAATTAATGCTTCCTCTACTGCATCATCATTAACCAGATTAACTTGATGCCCCATCTCTTCAACTACAATAACTGCAGTTTCTTGATCCAGCACCTGATTAATTGTAACCATACTCCCTAAGCCCATCAAAACTTTAATCACTTCAGCCGCTTTAACCGACATTTTTTGAGCAAGATCACTTACAGTAATAGTTTCACCAAGGTTAACCTCATGCACAATTGGCGCTGTCGGTTTTGTGAAGCCATGCTCATCTGAACTTGTTGCTGTAACTTGTCTGGATTTTGATTTTTTACGTCGTTTTCCTGTTTTATCCGCACTAACGTGTAATTCAGCACGACCATAACGGGTATTGTGATCGTTATCTTTCTTACCTTTTCGTTTTCGAGTATCAGAGGTAGCTTCTTTTTTCTCAGAAACTTCAGGCTGCTCTTTTTTAGCTTGTTTTGTTGCTTCTTCTGCTTCTTTCGCAGCCTCTTCTTTTTTAGCAAGTGCCTCTTGATGTTTCTGATCTAATTCATCTTGCTTGCGTTGCTTTTCTGCAGCACGTTCATCTGCTACTTTTTGTATTTCCTGTTGTTCTTGTACTTTAACAGCATCTAAAGCCTCACGTTTCGCCCTCTGCTCTTCAAGTTTTGCAGTTTCATCTTCAATTATAACTTTACGTTTAACATAGGTACGTTTTTTACGAACTTCGACTGCTACGGATTTGTTTTTACCATGAGAACCAGTCGTTTTTAACACACTAGTAGACTTTCGTCGTAGCGTGATTTTATTTGTGTCGCCTACAGAAGAAGCATCTGCTTCAGAAACAGCTTTTTTAGCTACTGGATGTTTAGAACGTAAAAAATCCAATAAAGATGATTTATCTTTATCACTAATTTTCGCATCAGCATCATTTAGTTGAACACCTGCTTCTTTTAATTGAACAAGTAATCGTTCTACATCAGTGCCAACAACATCAGCAAATTGTCTTACGGTAACATCTGCCATTTATTTATACTCTCCAAACCTACGCGTCATTTTAAATTATTCTTTATTAATATATCTTTACAAAATCTACTATGGTTTAACTTTCTGTCGCTTCGTCCGCAAACCAGGGTTCACGCGCTGTCATAATTAATTTAGCAGCGGCTTCAGAATCAAGATCAGTAATATCTAAAAGCTCATCCACAGATTGCTCAGCTAAGTCTTCCATTGAGACGACCCCTTTAGCTGCAAGCTTGTAAGCCAGCTCTTCATCAACACCTTCCATTTCAAGCAAGTCTGCTGCTGGCTCCACATCACTTTTTTCTTCTTCAGTCGCAATTGCACGAGTTAACAATACATCTTTAGCTCGACCACGCAGCTCTTCAATCATATTTTCATCAAATTCTTCAATTTCCATCATTTCTGCAATTGGAACATAAGCAACTTCTTCGATACTGGTAAATCCTTCTTGCACTAAAATTACGGCAACTTCTTCATCAACATCCAGGGCATCCATAAAGATTTTTTGGCTGGCATCTGCCTCAGCTTCCAGTTTAACGTCCGCATCAGTCTCACTCATTACATTTAATGACCAGCCGGTTAACTCACTTGCCAGTTTAACGTTCTGTCCACCACGACCAATAGCTTGAGATAATTGATCTTCTCCAACGGCTATATTCATTATATTTTTATCTTCATCAACAACAATAGAAGTTGCTTCAGCAGGAGACATCGCATTAATAACAAATTGTGCAGAATTATCGTCCCACAAAACAATGTCGATTCTCTCACCAGCTAACTCATTCGATACGGCTTGTACCCGGGAGCCTCGCATACCAACACATGCACCCACTGGATCGATTCGGTCTTCAGCAGTACGAACCGCAATTTTAGCCCTACTTCCTGGATCGCGAGCAGCGCCCATTATATCAATGATGCCTTCACCAATTTCAGGTACTTCAATTTTAAATAACTCAATTAGAAAATTAGGATCGGTTCGACTAACAAATAATTGCGGTCCACGAGTTTCACTATGCACGTCTTTTAAATAACCACGTAAACGATCACCTGTTCGAATAGACTCGCGAGGAATAACATCTTCGCGTGCAATCATGGCTTCGGCATTGTTTCCCAAGTCCATATAGATATTGCCACGCTCAACACGTTTTACAACACCCATCACCAACTCACCTACACGTTCCTGGTATGTTTCTACAACTTTAACCCGTTCAGCTTCTCTAACTTTTTGAACAATAACCTGTTTAGCAGTTTGTGCTGCAATACGACCAAATTCAACTGATTCAATTTCGTCTTCAGTAAAATCACCAATTTCTATTTCTGGTTCGTCTAACTGAGCCGCACTCAATGTAACTTGTTGATCAAGATGCTCCATTTCATCATCAGCGACAACTTCCCATCGACGAAATGTTTCATAAGCGCCGGTATCACGATCAATATCTACTCGAACAAGAACATCATTGCTATAGCGCTTTTTAGTAGCAGTTGCTAAAGCAATTTCCATAGCTTCAAATATGATACCTTTATCGACACTTTTTTCATTAGACACAGCATCTACAACGAGTAATATCTCTTTGTTTATATCTTCCTGCTTTCTAACGACTGGTTTTTTCTTTCTCGCGGCCATTACATTTTCACTCTAAGTAGTCAAAATTAATTAATATTTATTTCCCAATAAATTCTAATTTTTTATTTCAAATCTGGTATTAAACTGGCTTTATCAACTTCACCCAGTTCAAAGCCAATTTCACTCTTAATATCCTCACAAAAAATAAAGATTCGTTGCCCTTCAATATGACTAACCTCACCTTTAAATTTCTTTTGTCCTGCTACAGCTTCGCGTAACTTGATCTTAATATTACGCCCAATAAATTGTTCATAGTGCTCTAACTTGAACAGCGGTCTATCAAGACCCGGCGATGACACTTCAAGTGTATAAGCGCCTTTTAATGGCTCTTCAACATCTAAAATTCCACTAACCTGATGACTTACACTACCGCAATCATCGGCATTAATACCGTTAGGGCTATCAATATACAAACGTAACACTGAGTGCTTACCTTGAGAATGATATTCAATACCTACCAATTCAAACCCTAACGCTTCAACAGCGGGTTCAAGTAATTCAGTTAACCCGACAGGTACACGCACAGTAACAAAACCCCATTTAAATCAAATCTGCAAAATTTCAAAATCTATATCGCCAAAACGAAAAAATGAGCCACTGGCCCACTTCTAAACTTCAAAATAATCTAGCAATTATATCACCTTAGGTAATATTTAGCCAAATTATTGCATTAGAAACCCAACAAATTACAACTCAATGCCCAAGCCAAATACTCAAAGTAGTGAAAACCAACTTCCATATCACACAATCAAAAAAAGTTTAAAGCCAAACAGCTCTAAACCTTTGATTCTAATCAATAACATTAGATGTCTTGATTATTACTTTAATTGGTAGCGGGGGCCAGATTTGAACTGACGACCTTCGGGTTATGAGCCCGACGAGCTACCAGGCTGCTCCACCCCGCATCAAGAGCGCGATTCTACGCTATACCAGACTATATTGACAAGGTGATTCCACTATAAATTTCATATAAATAGTCGTGAATTACAACATTAGGTTTAAAAGGAAATTTAGAATATTTTAAAGTTTATTACACATGACACCGCAGCCATCACAGTCTATCTTTATGTCTAACCATTAATTTAGAGTAAGATACCAACAGCCATTGTGTTTATCCTAAATAATCTTTTATAAGGTTTGATGAAAATGCAATGACAATTAATATATCTCTGCAATATGCAATGAATTAAGAGTTACAATCGGCTTTTATATCATGTAACATCTTGTTTTATTTAAAATAAAGTAATTGGTATAACTTTTGCAGGGTATTACTTTATAGTAATTATTTTTTTATTAAAATGTCGAAGGAGTTGTAAATATGAACCAAACACGTAGAAGTTTTCTGCGCGCAGGAATGGCTGTCGGTACAGTTGCAATTGCAGCTGGTGCTGGATTATTAACACCAAGTAGTGTTTTAGCTGCATGGCCAAAGTCTGCCTTTACGGAGAAAAAGATGGATAAAGCTATCAACATTCTAACAGGTAGCTCGAGTCCTGCTGATAGCGCGAAAATTAAAGTCGATGCCCCTGATATTGCTGAAAATGGTGCTGTTGTCTCGATTACTGTTGAATCAACATTAGAGGATATTGAAACAATATCGGTGTTTGTTCCAGCTAATAATTCACCTTTGTGTTCGAGCTATGTTCTGTCTAAACAATCTGATGGCGTTATAACCGGCCGAATCAAAATGGCGAAGACCTCGGATGTAATAGCTGTTGTAAAAGCCGGCGGTAAATTACATACAGCTAAGAAGTCAGTCAAAGTGACATTAGGCGGATGTGGCGGTTAACCGTTTAACATACATAAATTTACACCTATTTAAAGAATTAAGTTGAGGGAAGTCAAAATGGCTAAAAAGAAAATGAAAATTCGCAGCTGGATGGATGGAGACAAAGCTAAAGTTAAAGCTATTGTTTTTCACCCTATGGAAACTGGTTTACGAAAAGATAAGGCAACGGGAAAAGTTATTCCTGGTAATTACATTACTGAAGTAACTTGCACGCATAACGGTAACAAAATTTTAACATGCTTCTGGGGGCCTGGCGTATCCAAAAACCCATTCCTTGCATTTAGCTTTAAAGGAGCTAAATCCGGCGATGCATTAAAAATATCCTGGGTTGATAACAACGGTAAATCAGGAGCAGGTGAAGGAAAGATTAAATAATTTTAAGCTTTCACTAAAAAGGCATGGCGACATGCCTTTTTTTATGCCTGACTCAAAAGTTAGGCATAAAAAAACGGGTGCCTAAACACCCGTTTCATATAACTAATTACAACTTAAAGGACTTATGGTTTAACGTATAAGTAACCTTTTTGTTGTAAGTAAGCTACTTGAGCTACGCCTGAAGGAATAATTTCTGCATTTTCATTGATTTTATTCTTATCAATTTTTTTACCACGAATGGTGTTAGCACAAATTTGGAATTTCACGCCACGGTTTGCCAAAGAAGCAATCGTATCTTTGAAATTATAAACCTTACCGGTTTTTTTGTTTTTCTTACCCATTGCGCCATCAACTAAAGCAAAAGCACCAGAACTATGAGTAACAACAATGATTTCTACATTTTTGTCGCCTAATGCATTCAAGTGATTTTTTACATTACGTAAAGCACCTGTTGCAGTATGAATATTGTTTACATGATAAACCACTTTTTGTTTGTCATAACCATTTTTTGCAGTTCCTGCATTAACAGTAGTAACGCCCAAAGCAATCATAGCTGTAACAGCAATTAAAGCGACCTTTTTAAATAACTTCATTTTATCTCCTCCTGGTAAAAACCAGATATTATAATAGTAATACTTGTACTTAAAAGAGCAAGTATCGTTCCACAGCCCTCCATGACATGTCAATAAGTTTTTTTTCCATTAAAACTCAAATAGTTACATCAACCTCAAAAGTTAAATGTCACTAATTCTTTTAAAACAATATAAATTTATACATGCAATTTGCACACTATGTGTACAGTAATACTGCAATTTACACCATTTCCTCATCATATTTCCGCAATTTACGCCAGAGCGTCGTTTTATCAATTCCAAGAACTTGTGCAGCCCGGTTCTTTTTACCTTTCAAACAACGTAACACATGATTAATATATTCTTCTTCCAGATCAATTAATGAAACAAAATTATGTTCCGAAAAATTAAATGCCTGATTCTCTTGTTGTTCTGAATCTAATTCCCCTATTCCCCATTTTAAAATGGGAGCGTCCGCTAATATTACACACCTTTCTATGGTATTTCTTAACTCTCTAATATTGCCAGACCAATTAGCTTTACATAGATTTTGTAAAGAAACCGTGTCAAATCCTTGTATCTTTCTACTATAGCATTCTGAAAACTCTTGCACAGCACTTTCAACCAAGGCAGGAATATCGTCTCTACGTTCAACTAATGACGGTACTTTAAGAGAAACGACATTTAATCGATGATAAAAATCATGACGCAGCTCACCTGTATCAACCATTTTATCTAAATTTCGATTGCTGGCAGCGAGAATTCGAATATCAACCTTGGTTGATTGTGTCGAGCCAACTTTTGTCACTTCCTGATTTTCGATTGCTCGCATTAATTTGACTTGCATACTATCAGTAATATTACATATTTCATCCAGAAAAAGGGTGCCGCCATGTGCTTGTTCCAACAGCCCTATTTTACGTTGTGTTGCTCCGGTAAACGCACCTTTTTCATGACCAAATAATTCACTTTCTAATAATGTTTCGCTAAGAGCACCACAATCAATAGCAACAAATGGCTGATCTTTTCGGGGACTGTAATCATGTAACGCCCTAGCAACCAGCTCTTTGCCAGTTCCTGACTCCCCTACAATGATAACGCAACAATTAACATCAGATACTTTCTCAATGGTGTTGAATAATGTCTTCATAACGGGTGTATCACCAATCATGCCATATCGATTTCGTTTTTGTTGAATACGTTTCTTTAATAACTTATTTTCATTTGATATTTTTACAGATTTTAATATCCGTTCTACCATTAACTGTAACTCATCAAAATCAAATGGTTTTTTAATAAAATCTGTTGCGCCACGTTTCATGGCTTCTACTGCATTTTCTACTGAGGAATAGCCTGTCATGACTAAAACAGGTATATCATTATCTATTGCCCTTAATTCGCTTAACAATTCAAAACCATTCATCCCCGGCATTTTTAAATCCGTTATAACAATATCGACACTTTCAGAAGTGAACGCAATTAAACACTCTTTTGCATCCTGATAAACTGAACAATCATAATTCGTATTTTCACAATTACGCTTCATGACACTTCCTGTAACAGAATCATCATCAACAAACATAACTCGTATTTTTTTATCTTGCACTTACAACTCCCACACTGTCATGTTGATAATTACCATCAACCTGAAAATCCGGTTTATGTTCAGTGTTAGAATTTGCTTTATGCTTTGGTAGCACAATGTTAACTTCAATACCCTGTTCATCATTATTATTAATTCGAATCACACCATCATGATGTTTAATAATGCCGTAACTTACTGACAATCCTAAACCGGTACCTTCACCTTCATCTTTAGTAGTAAAAAATGGGTCAAAAACCTGAGAAATATCATCTTTTTTGATGCCTATTCCATTATCAATAATTGAAATTTCAATATGATTTTCATTTGCTTTTGCAAGAACAGAAATAATTTTATTATTTAATGATGCCTGAATCGCATTCAATAAAATATTAACCAGGACTTGTTGGATTAAATTAGCATCACCATCCATTTCTAAATTTGCTTCTATATCGAGCTCTAACTGAATGTCTTTTTCTTTAATGCGATGTTGTATTAGTTGAATTGTTTCATTTAACAAGTTTGTCATATTAAATAAACAATATTCAGGTTTGTTTTCACGAGCAAAATTTAGAATACCCTGAACAATTCGAGCACAACGATTACCTTCTTGTATCAATAAGTTTAAATCTTTTTTAGCTTGAATATCTTTTGCTTCAAGCGTTTTTTCAACCAGGGATGCAAGTGACATTATATTCATTAAAGGATTATTAATCTCATGCCCAATTCCCGCAGCTAATTGACCAACTGATGCTAGTCGTTCAGATTGTCGTGCAATATGTTCCGCTTCTTCTTTTTCTTGTTTAGCCCGCTCTAAACTGGCAATTAAATAATTAAATGCCCTGCCTGCTATACCTATTTCATCGGTACTTTTACCTTTATATTCAACATTACGATCACCATCAGCGTATTTTGTTATCATATCTGCCAACATATGTACCGGCATTGTGAGTTTAACCGCAGCCCATATCGCAACTACGACACTTATCACTAACACTGAAATGAGTAACAACCAAATTGAGTTACGCATTTTATTAACCTGCGCCAAAATAATGTCATTATCTATTTCAATAACTAATAACCATTTAATCTTATTACTGTATTCAAACGGTATAAAATTTCGATAAAATAAGATTTTATTGTCATCCAAAGTTAATGTTCCACTTTCTGATGCTGTTAATTTCTGCCACTGTGAATCAGATAAGCGTGATGTTATTTTGTGGTCAAACTCAGTTTGATTTGAAAATCGAAAATCCCGGTTTTTATGGAATAAGTAAATGCCATTACGTTTAGCATCATTCTCATTAAGTTCAACCATATAAATGTTGACGGGATAACCACCCATTGCAGCTTCGATTGTTTTATCAAATCGAGTACCCCACATATTAACAACCAGCATGCCATCGAGCTGATCCAGTTCATCTTTGATTAAAACGGAATAACGCATCATTGCAGGACAAAAATCGGCATCTGGAGTTACTTGTCCTAATTCAAAATCAGAAACTGAAACACTCTTATTCGTATTTAAAGCGCGTTTAAAAAATCGTTTGTTTGATTGATCTGCTACAAACAATCGTTTATTTTTTCTATCTTCCCGTTTAGGATCTATTAATTTACCTTCTTTCACTTTTACAAGCGTTTTACCATTGGGAGTAATAAAACGTAATGCTTGTATACTAGGAAGCGCATGTTGATAGTTTAAAAAGAAACTTTCTAATTCCTCCGCATTTTGTTGATATGCTGTGCCATCTTTTTCATTCACACTTGATGCAAAGGCGCGTAACGCAGGTACACGTGCCAATCCTTTCGCAATTGATTTTTGAGTATTTAATAGTGACGATAATTCAGTCGACATTTTATCCAATGCAGTATGTACCTCAGCATCGGTACGTGCTGTAATTTCTTTTTCCATGGCAGTCGAAACACCAAACAACAATACTAACAATGGTAATGTCGTGACTAAAATAAGGACTAAAAAGAATTTAGTCTTTAATGTCATACTACAACTCGTATAAAACTTTGCATCATGCAATCATTATTGGCACAGAAAGTCCTTTCCGGCAAGAAAAAACGTAAATAATTTAAATTCGTTTATTCTAATATTCTTACATACAAAGAAAAAATTGCATTTTGAAACTATAAAAATAAATAATATAGAAGGTTAATTAGATGGTTTTGATTGATTCGATATTAATCAAATCTAATATAGGAAAAAACAGGAACCGCCAAGGTGACTTGGCGTTAAGAAATTTAAAAACTTATTGAAATGCCGCCAGACAAACAACCATTAACATAGTTGGATAAATACCAACAGCAAGAACAGCTAATGCATTTGAGCTCAACAACAGCCTCATATCTGCACTAGAGACGATCTCATCGGTTGACTCAGCTTTATCAAAATACATAATTTTAATTACGCGTAAATAATAAAATATTCCGATAACAGAAAATAAAACGGAAACAATGGCTAACCAAACTAGATCAGCAGAAACAATTTCTTTGAGAACAAACCATTTTCCCCAAAAACCAAGAAATGGAGGAACACCGGCCATTGAAAACATAAAGATCAACATTACAAATGCAAACCACGGACTACGTTCATTTAAACCTTTAAAGTCTGCCAATTTATCCGCTTCAAAACCGGCCCGGCTCATAAATAAAATCATTCCAAAACCACCTAAGCCCATTATGACGTAAGCAATGGTATAGAACATTGATGCTGCATAACCTTGTTGTGTGCCACTGATAACGCCTAACAATAAGAATCCGACATGTGAAATAGTAGAATACGCCAACATTCGTTTTAAATTAACTTGAGCAATTGCGACAATATTACCAATCGCCATCGACATAACAGCAAGGATTATCAAAATATCCTGCCATTGAGAATGTAATGGACCTAATGTATCAACCAGTAAACGAATCAACATCGCAAAGGCTGCAATCTTGGGTGCAGTACCGATAAATATAGTCACCGCCGTTGGTGCGCCATCATAAACATCGGGAATCCACATATGGAATGGAACAGCTCCCAGCTTAAATGCAACGCCAACAATTAAAAATACAATGGTAAAAGCGATAATGAGTTTATTCTCGGATTGCGATAAATTCTGATTAATTTCTGCTAAATCCAGACTTCCAGTCATACCGTAAAGTAATGACATACCGTATAACAACATACCGGATGCAATTGCACCCAATATGAAATACTTCATAGCGGATTCAGTTGCAACAGTGGAGTCCCGATGTAAAGCCACCATGGCATACAAACTAAGTGACATTAATTCCAGACCAAGATAAATAGTCAGTAAGTTATGTGCTGAGATGAGTATCATCATGCCCAACACGGCAAAGAGTGCTAATACAAAATATTCACCTTTAAAAATATCTCGTGCACGCAAATACTCTTTTGAATATAAAAAAACTGCAAAAGTACAAACAAAGACTACAATTTTTAAAATATCACTTAGTTGATCATGAACAAAAGTATTATTAAAAGCGAACACTGCTTGTGTTGTTGGCAAGGTAAAAATAATGACACCAGCTGTAACCAAAGTAAATTGCGACAATATATAGGTTATACCGCGATTTTCCTGCTTAACATACAAATCAACAACCATAATGATGCACGCCATTGAAAGAATAAAAATTTCTGGCAGAATTTGTAGTAAATCAGCTGTCTCAAATGGATATGTCATTATTTTGCTCTTACTTAATTATTTCACTTTATAATTTAGAATGTGTAATTTGAATTAATAAATTATTCACTGATGCATCCATTACTTCAAGTAGTGGTGCTGGATATAATCCAAAGCCTAAAACCATTATTGCTAGTAAACTTAAAAATAAAAATTCGCGTTTGTTTATGTCTTTTAACTTGGCAACATTATCATTCGCTATTTCACCAAATATTACACGTTTTATCATCCACAACGTATAAGCTGCACCAATGATTAATGTTGTAGCGGCTATAATAGCAAACCATATATTGGCTTTAAATGAAGCCAGTATCACCATAAACTCACCGACAAAACCTGAAGTACCCGGTAGACCTGCATTCGCCATTGCAAAAAATACCATAAAAGCGGCAAAGGTTGGCATAGTATTAACAACACCGCCGTAATCGGCTATTTGTCTACTGTGCATTCTGTCATACATGACGCCAACACATAAAAACATTGCAGCAGAAATGAAACCATGCGAAACCATCTGAACAACGGCACCTGAAAGCCCTAAAGCAGCACCAGCGAGTAAATCTTCATTTTGCATTGCCGTATTGGCATCGTATATATTAAATACGATAAAAAATCCTAAAATCACAAAACCCATATGAGAGATAGACGAATACGCAATTAATTTCTTCATGTCTTTTTGTACAAGAGCAACAAAACCAATATAAAAAATTGAAATCAATGCCAGAGTAATCATCAACCAATCCAGTTCATGACTGGCATCAGGAGTAATTGGTAATGAAAAACGGATAAAACCATAAGTGCCTAGCTTTAACATGATGGCTGCCAGTATTACAGAACCACCGGTTGGTGCTTCAACGTGCGCATCGGGTAACCAGGTATGTACCGGCCACATTGGAACTTTAACCGCAAATGCTGAAAGAAATGCCAGAAAAATATAAATTTGTACATCCAAATCAAGTTTAACATTCTGGAAGTCTGCAATAGAGAATGAACCTGTTTTTGAATAAAGATATAAAAATGCGACCAACATTAATACCGAACCAATAAAGGTATACAAAAAGAATTTCAATGTTGCATAAACCCGCCGTTCACCACCCCATACCCCGATAACGATAAACATCGGAATCAACATTGCTTCCCAGAACACATAAAATAATGCCGCATCCGTCGCAGCGAAAACACCAATCATCAAGCCTTCCATTATCAGGAATGCCGCCATGTATTGTGCAACTCGTTGCTTAATAACTTCCCAACCTGCGATAACAACAATAACAGTACTAAAACTGGTTAAAATAATTAATGGCATTGCAAAGCCATCAACACCGATAGCATAGTTAATACCAAAAGTTGGAATCCAGGGCACTGATTCTACAAACTGCATACTCGCAAGCGTAGAATTAAAATCGGTATATAACGGGATAGATAAAACAAAAGTAAGAATTGAAATACATAATGCCAAAACACGAGCTTCTACAGCATTTTTATCACTTCCAGTTGCAAGCACCAACACACCGCCCACAATGGGTAGCCAAATCACAATACTTAATAAAGGCCAATCGGCAAACATATTATTACAACCTTATAATTTTTTTATAATTCTAATTAACGATTACTGTAAATAACAAAATACCCAACTAAGGAAATTAAGCCAATAATCATTACAAATGCATAATGATATAAATAACCGGTTTGTATGTGGCGAACAACTGAGGAGATCACCCCAACGGTCTTTGCCGAACCATTAACGATTACACCATCGATTATTTTCTCATCACCTACTTTCCACAACAGAGTACCCATATCACGACATCCTCGCGCTAAAACAGATTCATTAAATTTATCGAAGTAATATTTATTGTCGAGAAATTTGTAAACAAAGCCAAATTTTTCTTCAAAAATAACAGCAAGATCTTTACCATTTTTATGAAAGTAAAATGCAGTAGCAACACCGGCAATGGCAAGATATAACGGTAGCCCAGTAAATGCGTGCATTACCATTACAAATGGACCATGGTATTCTTTTGCTAACTCACCTAGTACATCGTGTTCCGGTAATACAAAGATCGCACTCCCAAAGAAATCACCAAATGCCATATCTCCTACGAACACCATACCGATCATAAATGAGGGTATTGCTAATAAAATTAGCGGTAAGGTGACAACCCAGGGTGTTTCATGTAAATGCGAACGGGTATGTTCATCCATACGTTCTTTACCGTGAAACACCATGAAATACATACGGAAGCTATACAAAGCCGTTATAAAAACACCCAGTAGAATACTAATGTAGGCAAAGCTTGAACCGGCAATTTCAGAATGCCCTACTGCTTCAATAATTGAATCTTTGGAATAGAAACCTGCGAAGAATGGTGTACCGATTAATGCTAATGAACCTATTAACGATGTAATCCAGGTAATCGGTAAATACTTACGTAAGCCACCCATGTTACGCATGTCCTGTTCGTGGTGCATCGCAATAATAACAGAGCCTGCTCCCAGAAATAATAACGCTTTAAAAAAGGCATGCGTCATTAAGTGGAAAATACCGGCCGCATAGGCTGAAGCGCCGAGTGCAACAGTCATGTAACCGAGTTGCGATAAAGTAGAATATGCAACAACGCGTTTAATATCGTTTTGAATTAAACCCAGGAAGCCCATAAACAATGCCGTTATGGCACCAATAACGATAACAACGGTTAAAGCTGTTTCAGATAACTCAAATAGTGGCGACATTCTGGCAACCATAAAAATACCCGCTGTCACCATGGTGGCTGCATGTATTAATGCCGATATAGGTGTTGGGCCTTCCATCGAATCTGGTAACCAAACGTGTAATGGGACTTGTGCAGATTTGCCCATGGCACCAATAAATAAAAATATACAGATTAAGGTTATCACCGACCACTCGCCAAACCAGGGAACAACGGTAATCGTTTTACCAACAACATCTTTAGTACCAGCAAAAACGTCAACATAATCCAATGTGCCAAAATACATTAAAACACCGGCAATACCTAACAAAAATCCAAAATCACCAACACGGTTAACCAGGAATGCTTTCATATTGGCAAATATAGCAGTATCTTTTTTATACCAGAACCCGATTAATAGATACGATACTAAACCAACAGCTTCCCAACCAAAGAACAACTGCATAAAGTTATTCGACATCACCAGCATCAACATTGAAAAAGTAAATAATGATATATAACTAAAAAATCGCTGGTAGCCAGGATCCTCACTCATATAACCAATGGTATAAATGTGTACCATCCAGGAAACAAAGGTAACGACAACCATCATCATTGCAGTTAGCTTATCTATCATAAAGCCAACTTTAAATGTTATATCACCCGCTTTTAGCCATACATAAAGATCTTCATTAAATGTTGCGCCTTCGAATACTACTTGTTTAAAAATTAGCATAGACAGTAAACACGAAACACCAACACCAATAATAGTGACCCAGTGTGCTCCCGAGCGGCCTATCACCTTGCCATATAAACCGGCAAGAATTGAACCAGCCAGTGGTGCAAGCACGATTAATAGTAATACTGTTTTCATGTCATCAAACATGTCTTAGCCTTTTAACGAATCGAGATCATCGACATTAATAGTTCGTTTATTTCTAAACAGCACTACCAAAATTGCCAATCCAATTGCAGCTTCTGCAGCAGCAACTGTTAAAATGAAAAATACGAAAACTTGTCCTGCGGTATCATTTAAAAAATGTGAAAACGCGATAAAGTTGATATTAACTGACAACAACATCAATTCAATTGCCATCAGGATAATAATTAAATTTTTACGGTTAATAAAAATTCCGGCAAGACTAATGCAAAATAAAATTGCTGAAAGAATAAGGTAATCTGTTAATTCAATCATGTTACTTCCTGTCTTCCGATTTAATATCAACCATTCGAATACGGTCATTACGTTTAACTGAAATTTGCGCATCAATATTTTGATGACGGGTATTTGGCCGTCGGCGAAGTGTTAACGCGATAGCAGCTACAATGGCAACTAATAAAATAGCAGCTGCTATTTCAAATTGATAAACGTATTTTGTGTATAACAACATGCCAAGTTCTTTGGTATTACTATAATCAGCAGGATGAGTATTTAATTTATATTGAGTTCCAGTCCAATGTTCTGGCAATAACACGTAAATCATCATAGCGGCCATAAGAACAGCAAAACCAATCCCGATTGGTAAAAACTTCATGAAACCTTGTTTCATTCTGGCGATATTAATGTCCAGCATCATAACCACAAACAAAAATAACACCATCACTGCCCCGACATAGACGAGCACTAACACGATTGCTAAAAACTCAGCTTCGAGCAACATCCACAATGCGGAACATGAAAAAAAACTTAACACCAGATACATAGCGGCATAAACCGGGTTTCTAGTGGTCATCGCGCTAGCTGCACTAAAAATCAGCATCAAGGCAAATACATAAAATATAATTTTTTCTATACCCATAATTTTTTACTTAACGGTAGTTAGCATCCTTTGATCGTGCAGCTGCAATTTGCTCTTCATACTCATCACCAAACGCCAATAATTGTTCTTTTGTCAGGTATAAATCTTCACGTACTTCTGCATGATATTCATAAACATGTGTTTCAACGATAGAATCAACCGGACATGACTCTTCACAATAACCACAGAATATACATTTCGATAAATCAATATCATACCGTGTTGTACGTCTGGTGCCATCATCGCGCATCGCTGTTTCAATTGTTATTGCTAATGCCGGACACACTGCTTCACACAGTTTGCAACCAATGCAACGTTCTTCACCATTGGCATAACGGCGTAATGCATGCCGACCCCGAAAGCGTGGTGATATTGGTGCTTTTTCTTCTGGGTACTGAACAGTAAATTTCTTTTTGAAAAAGTAACGCCCGGTAACCGACAAGCCTTTGAATAATTCCAAAAGAAACAGACTTTTAAAAATACGACCAACTTGACTCATATTATAGTGCCCCTACTGTTGCTACAGCCGTACTAGCATCCACACTAAACCAGGGCGGTGTATTCGTTAGTAATAACAATGCTACAACAAGCAACCATACGATAGTGATTGGAATAAAGACTTTCCAGCCAAGGCGCATGATTTGATCATATCGATAACGCGGGAAAGTCGCGCGAAACCATAAAAATAGTAATAAGAAGAATGCCGTTTTAATAAACAACCAATGGATACCATCACCTAATAGATCACCAATAACCGGTATTGATAAAACACCTTCCGAAATCCA
>CAYOHQ010000027.1:0-15730 GCA_964403805.1 uncultured Thioalkalispiraceae bacterium
ATGAGTTCTAATTATTTAAAAATAATTCCTGCGACTATTTTTACGGCATTAACTGTAATTTCGTTCAATGCAAATGCAGCAGCATTTATACAATGTCCGGGTGATGCAAATAATGATGCCGTAGTTGACGTGCCGCGAACTGTTCCAGCAAATGTAAAATGCATGCACCTTGGTGCCGGTGATGGTTATGTCACAATGGCAGATGGTAAATTACAATACATGTTTGGGTTTTCTAATTTAACAGGAATTCCACAAGCGAATGCAATTGATGCTGGAATTCGGGCAGCAGAATTCCCTGCACCCTCAATCGTGCTTGATGAAGGTGATGAATTTTATTTAACACTAAGCAATGTAGGAATGGCCGACCGACCTGATTTGGCTGATCCTCATTCAGTGCATTTTCATGGTTTTCCAAATGCATCCTCCTATTTTGATGGCGTTCCGGATGCCGGTGTTAGTGTCAACATGGGTGCGAGCTTGTCTTACTATTATAATATTTCTCAGCCAGGTACTTATATGTATCACTGTCATGTTGAAGCATCAGAACATATGCAAATGGGTATGATTGGTAATTTATATGTAAAACCTGCACAAAATAAAGTGGCGATAGGAACAGCATTAGGAACCTATACCCATGCCGCAGGAGATGAATATGTTTATAACGATGGTGATGGATCAACGCGTTATGATGTTGAATATCCAATGCAGTTGTCTTCTTTTGATTCGAAGTTTCATGATGCCAGCATGGCTGTGCAACCATTGCCATTTGCGAATATGTTTGATAACTATGCCATGTTTAATGGTCGTGGTTATCCAGACACTATCAATACCGCCGTGCTGCCTGCACCAGCAGAAAATGGTGGTAAACCATCACAAAAAATGAATTCAAAGATAGTGGCTACCACAGGCCAAAAAATATTATTACGGTTTTCAAATTTAAGTGTTACTCGATATTTCAGTGTTGCTGTTAATGGCTTAACCATGAGAGTGGTTGGTATTGGAGCAAGATTAATGCGCGGACCAACGGGGAAAGATTTATCATACAAAACTAACTCCGTAACAGTCGGCGGTGGTGAATCAACCGAAGTTATCATTGATACCCTTGGCGTTGCACCAGGCACTTATTTTCTTTACACCACTAACTTAAATTACCTCAGTAATGGCCCCGAAGACTTTGGTGGCATGATGACTGAAATCGTCATAAACTAATCCAAATTTAATTAGTGACTTACAAGGAGCGTTAAAATGAGAACAAGTTTAAGGAAATTCAGTCAGTCACTAACCTGTGTAGTGAGTGTGGTGACACTGTTTATTATTAGTATACCGGCATATGCCGTAATACAAGGAATCACAGGTGCTGCTGGTAGTCCGGTTTTTAATCTGGCCGCAGATGAAGGATTCATATATACACCCGATGGTGACAGTGTTTTAACATGGGGTTATGCCGCAAATGGCGGCACCATGCAATATCCGGGACCGACATTAATTGTGAATCAAGGTGATGTTGTCACGATTAATTTAACCAATAAATTAAATGATTATAAAAGTACCTTGGGTAAAACATTGGGTATAAAAACTTCATTACTGTTACCGGGTCAATCCGGTGTTACAGCAACAGGTACAGCAGGTACATCCGCAGGTGTTATAGCATTAGAAACTGGTGCAGCAACTGAAACCGTAACTTATAAATTTACTGCAAGCAATCCAGGTACATACACTTATCAGAGTGGTACAAATCAAGACTTGCAGATAGAAATGGGATTGGTTGGAACAATTATTGTTCGTCCCACTACGAGTCCTGCAACACAAGCATATAACACAACAGATACTGCATATGATTATGAATATCTGTTTGTATTAACGGAAATGGATCCAAGTGTTCACTATGCAGTTGAATTAGCAAATACACCAGCCGATCTTGCTGCAATAGATAACACCACGCACCATACTGTTTTGTGGTTTATTAATGGTCGAAATGGACCCGATACGGTTGCGCCAAAAAATGCACCTTATTTACCACACCAACCTTATGACAGTCTTGCACAAGTTCATCCCGGTGATGTGGCTTTAATACGATATGTTAATGCCGGTCGCGATATGCATCCATTTCATACTCACGGTAATCATTTCAAAATTCTCGCGCGAGATGGACGTTTATTACAAACCACAGGAGCAACAACAGCAGATTTAGCACGCTCCGATTACACCCTACAAACTGTACCGGGTGCAACGTACGATACTCTTTGGTCCTGGACAGGTGAAAAAATGGGTTGGGATATTTTTGGTGATGTTAATATAGATCCATTATCAGCACATACCTGCACTCCAGCAGCAGGAACAAATTTCGATGCGACAACTCGTGAATATTGTCCTGATCACGGTAAACCATTTCCAGTGACGCTAACCAATCAAAATGAATTAACTTTTGGTGGATTTTACAGTGGTAGCCCTTTCCTCGGGGCATTTGCTAATTTACCTCCTGGTGAAGGCGGTTTGAATCTTAACGGCGGCATGTTTTACATGTGGCATTCACATAATGAACGAGAAATTGTTAACAACAATATATTTCCTGGTGGCATGTTAACCATGATGGTTGTAGAGCCTGTTGGCGTTACGATAGCAAAGTAAGGAGGAGCATAAATATGAAAATTAACACTAAAAATAAAATAATGTTAAAACTCGGAACAATGTTCCTCGGTTTAATGTTGCTGTCTACACAAGCGAATGCCTTAACAACAAAAAACCTATGTACCGGCTCATTTGTAAAAACAATGCCAGGTGGTGAATTGGTAACGATGTGGGGATTTGGTGATGATACAACACTTGGAGCTTTAGGAGTATGTAATGCAACTGTTCCAGGCCCTGAACTCACGCTTCCTGCTGGAGAAACAGTATTAACAATTAATATTCGAAATACATTATCAGATTCAGTGTCTGTTATGATACCGGGATTATCAACAACGGCAGCAGTAGTTCCAGTTCGTATTGCAGGTCGAGTTCGTTCTTTTACTCACGAAACCGCAGCGGCAACAGCCACTACTGACGGCACGGCAAGTTATAGTTTTAAAGCAAAAGCAGGAACCTACCTGTATCAGTCTGGTACTCATATAGCCAAACAAATGCAAATGGGCTTGTATGGTGCAGTCCTTCAAAACACCAGTGATGTAGTTGGCGCATTAACACTTTATCCGGGAGTGCCTTATTCGCAATCTGTGACACAACTTTATAGTGAAATTGATCCTGCTTTACATGCTGCTGTGGCAGCAGGGACTTATGGCAGCACTGGTACGATGACTAGCACAATTAATTATTCTCCAAAATACTTTTTAATAAATGGTGAGCCTTATACTCCAACTACTGCAAAAGTTAATGGTGGTTCTGCTGGCTCAACACTGTTGTTACGGTTCTTAAATGCAGGTCTAGAAACACACGTGCCACTGGTTAATGGTCAATATGTCAATGTTGTCGCAGAGTATGGAAATCAATACCCATACCCACGTTCGCAATACTCAGTAATGTTACCAGCAGGACAAACTCGCGATGTTGTAATGACAGCACCAATAGGCGATTACGCAATTTTTGATCGACGATTACGACTAACTAACAGTAATCAAGCTGGTATTGGAGGGTTGTTTTCAATTATTTCTATTGCAGCGCCAGTTGTTGCCCTTAATGCAGCTACACCAGCAAAAGCAACTGGCACAGAACCAGGTAGTGGCGGTTGTTCATTACAAATAAGGTCAAAGTTTGATCCGTTGTTACCGTTATTAATGTTGCTATCATTCGTGTATTTTATTCGACGTTTGAAATTAAAGTAAGTTTACGATACAAAATAAATTTAAAAATCGGGTTTTAAAAAAGTTACTATATAGAGGACTTGTCATGTTTAATTCAGTATTTATAGTTCGTCAATTGTTTCTCGTTTTTGGCATGCTTGCGATGGTTGCATGCGGAGGCGGTGGCGGCGGAGGTGCTGTTGATCCCGGCGGCACAGCAAAATCATCTTTTGCTGTTAATATCACTGTTACTGGTCTAACCGGTGAAATAAAACTAAAGAATAATGGTGCTGATGAGTTAATTATTTCTGCTAACACTCCACCATCGCCAATAAATACATCGTTTAAAACAAAACTCGCAGACAAAGCAGACTATTTAGTAACTATATCTGCGCAACCTGCTGGACAACGCTGCGCTATTGTCGACGATCTTGCTAATAACGGTAAAATTCCGGCAGCCGATGTAACGGTAAAGGTTAATTGCACAACTGTAGATGTTACTTTGTATGCAGTAAAAGTTGCAGTACTCGGCTTGAAAGCTGGCTCGACATTAACATTATTAAATAATGGTGCTGACTCATTGACAATCACCAGTGATACACCTCTGCCTACCAATATAGCATTTGCAACAAAACTGAAAGATCAAGCGCTGTACTCAGTAACTGTCGACACCGATCCAGCCGGACAAGTCTGTACTGTTAGTGCGCCGCAGGGTAATAAAATTCCTGCTGCTGATGTTACCGTTAATGTGACTTGTAAAGATGTGGCTGCACCAACCTATGCTGTTAATGTTGCAGTTACTGGTTTACGAAGCAATGCTGTTCTTCGGCTACTTTTAAACAATACCACTCTATTAGAATTTACTAACAATAATACCAAGGCATTTAGTACTCGATTACCTGATAAAGCAACTTATGCAGTAACAATCGACAGTAAGCCAATTGGACAAAATTGTACTGTGGTTGCTAAAAGTACAACAATTTCTGCTGCAAACGTTACTGTAAAAATAAACTGTACTGAAATTGATTATACAATTGGTGGCACTGCAGATAATACAGTTGTTGGTACACTTAAATTAGTTTTAAATAAAGGTACTCCAACAGAATCGATACTGACTGTGACACCGGGTTCATTTACTTTTGGCGCTCAACCTCTAAACTTTGGTGCTGGATATGATGTCACAGTTGATACACAACCTGCTGGACTGACGTGTTCAGTAAGTAAAGGATTTGGTCTAATTACCACACCGGCTAATGTGACAGATCTTGCAGTAACCTGTAATGCAATTGTGTATACCATTGGTGGTTCAATTAGTGGTTTGGTTGGCACTGTTACGTTATTGAATAATGGTAGTAATCCACTCACTGTTACTTCAGCTGGAGCATCTACGCCATTTACTTTTTCTGCACCTGTAGGACAAGGTAACAATTATCTGGTTAGTGTTAGCAAACAGCCTGCAACACAAACTTGTGTTCTAACTGATAATGGTGTTGGTGGTACAACGGCAACGCCGGCGAATGCGAATGTAGCGAATGTTGTCATAACGTGTTCTGCAACGTATTCCATTAAAGTTGATGTACGAAATTTAATTGCAGGTGGTAGTGTTAGTTTCTTAAACAATGGTGTTGAGCCACTTGATAATATTCTACTCGATGGTATCTATCCACTTTCAATCGGGCTAGTCAATACAAACCCTTATGCAGTAACCATCAGCAGTCAACCGGTAGGACAAGTTTGCTCGGTTGCTCCAAACAGTGTTGGTACAATTAATAACGCAGATGTAATTGTTATCGTTACTTGTGCAGCAGACAGCGATAATGATGGTGTTCTCGACGTTAATGATTTTTTTCCAGCTGACCCAGCCAAGGCAGCCAAGACAACACTCGATTTAAGCACATTAACGGGCTCCAATGGTTTTGTTATTAATGGTATTGATGCAAATGATTTTAGTGGTCTATCAGTAAGTCATGTCGATATTAATAGCGATGGTATGCAAGATATAATTATTGGTGCCAGTGGTGCCAAGGGTACTGGGCGAATTAGCGGAACAGCAAATCAGGTTATCGGTGTCGGTGAAACCTATGTTATTTTTGGGACAACAACTACTTTTGTCTGGCCTGCAAGTTTTAACTTATCGACACTAGATGGAACAAATGGATTTATCATTGGCGGAATGGATGCAACTGATAATAGTGGTGTATCAGTGCATAGCCTGGGTGATGTTAATGGCGATAGTTATGCCGATCTTGTCATCGGTGCTGATAAAGCGGATTTAACTTCAGATAGTACTGAAAATATCGGTGAAGCCTATGTTATTTTTGGTAGAGCTTCAGGTGTAGCCTGGTCTAAAAATATCGATTTAAAAACAATGACAGCTGCTGATGGTTTCAGAATTCATGGAGTCTCTAAATTTGATCAAACAGGTTATTCCGTTAGTGATGCTGGCGATATTAACAGTGATGGAATCAGTGATCTTGTTATTGGAGCACTAGGTGCAAATTCCGGAGTTACTAATAGCGTGTTATCAGCAGGGCAAACCTATGTGTTGTTTGGTCGTGCTGCCGCAACAGCTCCTGCAACTGCGTGGCCAGTAGATTATAATTTATCAACAATGGTAGCAGGTGAAGGTTTTGTTATAAATGGTATTGCAGAAGATGATTTAAGTGGTTGGTCGGTAAGCGCCGGTGGCGATGTTAATGGTGATACTTTTGATGATTTGATTATTGGCGCACCGGGACTAGGTGTGACTTCGGCAGGTGAAACCTATGTCATTTTCGGAACAGCCAATACTGTGGCATGGCCAGCAACCTTTAATTTAAGTTCATTGAATGGCAGTAACGGATTTGTAATTAAAGGAATCACCGCTGGTGACAATAGTGGTTCTTCAGTAAGTTCGGCTGGCGATATTAATAATGACGGTATTGCCGATATTATTATTGGTGCACATCGGGTAAATAGTCGTATTGGTGAGTCTTATGTTTTATTTGGTCGAAATAGCAAAGCTGCTATTCCAGATTTATGGCCGGCGACCGTTACCTTAGCTTCTTTAGCGGCAGCAACGGCAGATGGCTCAACTGGATTTATTGTTAAAGGTATCGATGCCAATGATCAAACTGGTTCAGCAGTTAGTAGCGCTGGAGATGTTAATGGTGATGGCTTTGATGATATTATTATTGGTGCAACTCATGCCGAGGCAGGTTTCTTTGCCGATGCCGGTGAATCGTATGTTATTTTTGGTCGCGATGTTGGAATAGCTTGGACACCAGTATTTAATCTAATTTCATTAAGTGCCATTACTGCAAATGGATCAACCGGATTTGTTGTCAACGGCATAAGCTCATTTGATAATAGTGGTGTCGCTGTAAGCAGTGCCGGTGATGTGAATGGTGATGGTATTGTTGACATGATAATAGGTGCTGCCAATGCTGATCCCAACGGTATTAATCTGGCTGGAGAAACCTATATCGTGTTTGGTTGTAACTACACCAGTCTACTTACAGCTCAAATTTGCGTTAAATAAAAACCACTACCATCAACCTCTGTTAGAGGTTTGATGGTAGGTCAATACAGTAGTTTTGACATACAGGATTTCAGATTATAGGAAATTTAACTTAATATTTTTATCACCAAAACTATCATGTCAATATTTTAATTAAATATTTACCGTGAAATTCATCACAAATGTTACTCGGAAAAGCAGGGTAACCCTACCATTGAAATACTGCTAATACCCTAGTGGTGAATCATTATCCATACGTTACATTACAATCATAAAATTATTATAGGGATTGATCTAATTTTATCTCGTTAGTGAAATCCCTTCGATTTGGTGCGGTGAAATACCGTGTTATGAAACTTTTGGATGAGGGTATTCCTGTGAACGGACCTAAACTGTTTAACAAAATCGTGGTGTCAACACTTTTAACAGCAATGTTGAGTTTGATGTCTCTTTCAGCAAATGCATTAACTAATGTAACTGTATTACCAGTATCAAACGGTGTTACCGGTACGGTTGCTATTAGCAATTTTCGTTGGGTTATTGAAGAAGACCAAACATATGATGTAGTTGCTGGTGAAACATGTATGGGTGGCGCAGGGGCGAATCCAACAGCGTATAAGGAATGTTTGTCATTAAACTTTCATCGAAGTTATATGCCTGTGATTGCACAAGGTCGTTCAACAGCAGCTGCACCAACGAATTGGGCTAGCCTGAATCTGGATTCAGCTAAACGCTATTATTTATCAATTTTGCCTGATTTAGCCGAAGGTAAAAATATGGGTGGTGTACAAATCGCTGCTGGACAAGCTGATGCAACTATCAAAGTTACAACCAATCAATTACCTACAGCTCAAATACGAATTTTCGTTTTTGAAGATACAAACCCAACGAATAATACTTTTCAACCAGGTGAAAATGGATTGGAAGGTTTTAGCATTATATTAGAGGATGCCGGCGGACGTTACGGTATTTCAGGTCAGCAAATTAATAAAGATGTCTACGGAAATCCTCTTGGTACTGTATATGATGTAAATGGTAATGCCATTCCCGGATCCGGTAATGGTGTTGTAAAATCAGGACCTGATGGCGTTATTACGATAAAAAATCTAGCTCCTGCAAAATACGGTATTCGAGCAGTTCCTGGAAAATTACACCGTGATTATATTCAAACATCTACAATTGAAGGTACACCAGTAATTGATGCCTGGGTAAAAGCAGATGAACCAGCGTACTTTGCAGAATTTGGTCCTCCAGGCCCGCATGTCTTAATTGGCTTTGTACCTCAAGCGAAAAATGTAATTGCAAGTGAAACTGTTGCAACAGCTGCAGGCACAACAACGATAGCGGGTAATATCACTGCTATTCATAATTCTCGTCCACCATTGTTTGACTTTTTCTCTGGTGGTTCAATTTCCGGTTGTATGGTTGCTTTGAATTTAAAAACGAATAATGTTGTTGGTACAAATTTATTCGTATCTGAGTGTGATGCAAATGGTAATTACTCAATTCCAAATGTACCAGTTGGTAATTATTCCTTGTCTATTTGGGATAAACCACTGGATTATATTTTTGGTCAGGTTGCTATTACAGTTAAAGCTGATGCTGCAACTGGTCAGGTAATTCCATTACCACCGATTAGTCCTTCATTGTTCGCGTGGTTTGCTCGCCTTGAACAAAATGTTTTTTATGATACTAATGAGAATGGTATTTGGGATCCTACTGAAGCAGGAATGCCAGAAGTCGCAACCGGCATTCGGTGGCGTGATGGTACTGTGTATCAAGGTTTCCCAACAGATACTACTGGTTCAGCTCCTTATGATCAGGTCTTCCCATTTTTTAGCTGGTTAGTTGCTGAAGTCGATTTTAGTCGATATAAATCTACTGGTGTAACAGTAGAAATTGATGGTGGTGGTCAGTTACCTGTGGATCCAGCAACTGGTGAAGTTGCTTCACTAAATCCACAAATTCAACCCGGTGGCGGCACGACACGAACCGAAACTGGTGAAGTTTTAACACAAGCCTTTCAAGCTTTCCTTGGGCAAACCAATATCATTAATTGGGGTAAAGTAGTTTATCCGGGAACTGAGAATGGTGGTGTTACCGGTATTGTTTATTACGCAATAACAAGGGCAGAAGATAATCCTGAATATGCGGCTCCCGAAGTTTGGGAACCGGGCATTCCTCGCATTCAAGTTGCATTATATGAAGATGATGGTTTTGGAGCTATTAAAGATCAAAACGGTAATGGTATTGAAAGAGCCGATGTTGATAATGCACCTTTTGGCTGGATGGCCGGTGGTGTTAAAGGACCGGAAGATTTTGATTATAATGCCAATGGTACATTCGATGCAGGTGATGCAATTCAAATAACAACAACAGACAGTTGGGATGATAGTGCCCCAACAGGTTGTGTTGGTGATGTTTATTCAATCGATGGTTATACAACCGATTGTTTTGATGGTTTACGAAATTTTAACCAAATTAGGCCAGGGGTTTTCGATGGTGGTTATGCCTTTGCATCGTATTTCCCGGGTGGTATGTCATCTGGTTCGTTAGAGGTTACCGGTTTACCAATTGGAACATACATTATTGCAACAGGTGATCATCCTGCATATGAAACAGTTAAAGAAGAAGATAAGAACGTTGATTTTGGTCTTCCCTTTATTCAGCCAAACTTGTTACCAGCCACATGTGTTGGAATACGAACTACAGCAGTTCCGGCTGAATTTTCGTTGTTTCCTGGCAAGACTTCAGATTACTTAACTGCGGCAAATACCTCAGTTACACCACCACCATTATGTAATGAGAAATCAGTTAAACTATCTGGTGGTCAAAATGCTGCAGCTGATTTCTATATGTTTACACAAGTGCCGGTTGCAGGACATATCATGGGCTTTATTCTAAATGATTTAGCTAATGAGTTTGATCCTACTGCACCTACCTTTGGTGAAAAATTCTCACCACCATTCATTCCGGTTTCTATTCGTGATTGGCAAGGTAATGTTATTGGTCGCACATATTCAGACCGATGGGGTAGCTTTAATGTATTGGTTCCATCAACAATCGTAGCAGATTTACCAACATCCAGTGGTATATCACCAAATATGTTAACTGCTTGTATGAATGATCCGGGTCCTATAAAAGATGCGGCGGGTAATATGGTGATAGATCCTTATTACAAGAAACAATATTCACAGTTCTGTTATACATTTAACTACATGCCTGGTGTAACAACTTATCTTGATACACCGGTATTACCAATTGCTGCATTTGCCGGTATTGGTCAGAACGCACTTGATTGTGAGTATCAAACTGGAACACCAGTGATCTGGTCAACTCAAAACTTAACAGCGGGGATTTCTGGTCCTTTAGTTACCGTCGCTAATGAAGAGTTAACGATTATTTCAATGGGAACGTCTACCGTTGTTAATCCTGAGTCGGCGACTGCAGGACAACCAGCTACAATTACTCGTGATTATGGCTTTGGTGCTGCACAAGGGCAGGTCACTATTGATGGTAGAGGTGATGATGTTGTAATTACTTCATGGAGTGATCAAGGCATCTCAGTCAGAATTCCTCGAAGTGGTAATCTTGAAATTGTTCGTGCCGATGGCCGACGTACACAAGCAGGTATCCATGTGACTGTTGGTGGTGTGTATTCACAAGTAGTCGCTGGTGATACTATCCAAAATACAATCAATAATGCTGTAGCTGGTAGTACTGTAATTATTCCACCTGGAACGTATAGTGAAATGGTTATTATGGCGAAACCTGTTAAGTTACAAGGTTCAGGTGCGTCTACAGTGATTAATGCAGCTAATGTACCATCAACAAAACTGGCTGATTGGTCAACAGATGTAACCGGTTTTGTTTCTGGTGCAGGAGCAATCGCCGATTTATTACCGAAGCAGGAAATTGGTCAGACTCCATTAGAGCAAATTACACTCTTCACTGAAGCCGGCGCTGGCATAATCGTATTAGCTAAAAATGCGACAGCAGGTGCAGGCGGTTTCGGTTTAGTTAATCTGGTTGATGCAGCTGGAGAGCCAATAATTGGTGTTGATGCTGAAGGTAATGATATTGAGTTAAAAGAAACAAATGCTCGAATCGATGGTATCTCAATAACTGGTTCTGATAATGGTGGCGGTATTGTAGTCAATGGCTTCGCTAATGATCTTGAAGTTAGTAATAACCGTGTCTATGGTAACTTTGGTATCTATTCAGGTGGTATTCGCGTTGGGCATCCAACCGTAATAAACCTGGCCGAAAATGATTATGAGAATGCATTAAATATTGATCTTCGTATTCATCACAATTATGTTTCGGGTAATGGATCAAGCAATGGCTTTGGTGGTGGTATCAGTATTAACCACGGTTCAGATTCATACCAATTAACTAAAAACTATGTTTGTGGAAATTTCACATCCGGTAATGGTGGTGGTATTGCACATTATGGCTTTAGTAATAAAGGTTTAATTAAAGATAATGTTGTAATCTTTAACCAATCTTTTAAACAGCAAAATAGTGTGTCCGGTGGTGGTATCTTTGTTGGTGGTGCACCTGCTGTAACTCCACTAGCAGCTGCTCCTGTAGCTTTAACACCACTATCTCCAGGAACAGGTAAAGTCACTATAGATGCTAATCTGATTCAGGGTAATAATGCTGGATCAGGTAGTGGTGGTGGTATTAATCTATCGAGTGTTAATGGTAGAGAAGTAACAGCATCCGCTACCAAGGCAAGTTTAAACAGCATAACTATTACCAATAACATTATTGTTAATAATGTTGCTGGCTTTGCTGGTGGCGGTATCGTTTTATCTGATGCAGTAAGAGTAAATATTATTAATAATACGATTGCTCACAACGATAGTAGTGCAACAAGTGGTGATGCATTTTGTGGCGCAACTCCAATCCCGGGTGTCGCGTGTGTTGAATCTACACCACAACCTGCAGGTGTTGTTTCTAATGGACATTCTCCAAGTTTAACCACAGCAATAGCGAATTCAAGTCTGTCTGCTGGAGACAAAGCGAAGTTAGGTGTTTTCTCTAATCCTACGTTCTTAAATAACATTGTTTGGGAAAACCGTTCATTCTTCTTTAGAATAAATCAGGATCCAACGCTTCCTCCCTATGAGTTGATCTACAACGGAATTTCTGACCTTGCCGTACAAGGTGCAATTGGAAGTATTAAACCGATTTCAAGTTTATTGACTGTGGTCACTGATATAGTAAATGACAATGGTAATCAGGTTAGTGAAGGTAATAATATCGGACCAAATCTTGATCCTGCTACAACTCCTGCTTTTGTTAATGATTATGTTAATGGGACAATTGGGCAAACTGTGAAACAAATCGAGTTGACTACGTTAATAGGTGTGCAACCGGCATTTGATGAAGGTGGTAACTTCATCGATCTTCGATTTGGACCTCTATCGTTAACATTACCACGTATAGCTGGATCTGTTGATCTCGGTAGTAACTATCATCTAACTTCTGCAAGCTCTGCAATCGGTAGTGGTGATAGTTCAGTATTAGGTGATATTACAAATGATATTGATAATGATGCACGTTCAGAACCCGTTGATATCGGTGCAGATCAATATGATAACGTTAATAATGCGGCACCAATCGTAGTGAATGGTATTGCAGTTAATAGTGTTGCGACCTCAGGAGCAGCTAAATCAGCTTCTGCTTCAGCAACAAGTGTTTCTACCGGTGGTGGTTGTACCCTACAGTCGAGTTCACGCTTTGATCCATTATTACCACTATTGATGCTAATCACTTTTGCTTACTTTATGCGACGCAGTCTTGTGAGAGGTAAGTCTGCCACCGTGGTAGCAAGTAACGGGGGAGGTGTAAATCATGTTTAATTTAACCAATAAGACATCAAAACATCTTTTACAAAATGGAACAGAAATGGAGCAGCCTTCGATGACAGCTAATTATCTAAAGGTACTACCTGCGGCAGTAGTTAGTGCTCTCATGCTTGTATCAGTGAATGCTAGCGCAGCAGCATTTGTACAGTGTCCAACAGGTGGCGTGCCTATCAATAGTGCCAATCCAACTGCTAGCACAAAAAAATGCATGCATCTTGGTGCTGGAGACGGTTACGTCAATATGGCGGATGGAAAATTGCAGTACATGTTCGGTTTTTCTGATTTAACCAATTTCAGTGAAGCTACCGCAATTGAAAAAGGTATACGGGCAGCTGAATTTCCAGCACCAACAATAACACTTGATGAAGGCGATGAATTTTATTTAACGCTAACTAATGTTGGTATGGCAGATCGACCTGACCTCGCCGATCCACATACAGTCCATTTTCATGGTTTCCCGAATGCATCGTCATATTTTGATGGTGTTCCGGATGTTGGTGTTAGTGTAAACATGGGTGCTAGTTTATCGTATTACTATAATCTTGTTGAGCCTGGTACATACATGTATCACTGTCATGTTGAAGCATCAGAACATATGCAAATGGGCATGATTGGTAACTTATATGTAAAACCAAGGCAAAATAAAGTGGCTGTTGGAACGGTGTTGGGAACGTATACCCATGCAGCAGGAAATCAGTATGTTTATAACGATGGCGATGGTTCAACCCGTTATGATGTAGAATATCCAATGCAGCTGGCTTCATTCGATTCTACATTTCATGATGCAAGTATGAATGTTCAACCACTACCATTTGCAGAAATGTTTGATGATTATGCCATGCTAAATGGTCGAGGTTATCCAGATACAACTAATCCAGCAGCATTAACACCGCCAGCTGAAAATGGTGGTGTAGTCTCTCAAAAAGTATCATCGCTAGTTACAGCAACAGTTGGACAAAAAATATTGTTACGTTTTTCAAATTTGAGTGTCACTAATTATTATAGTGTTGCTGCAAATGGCTTAACAATGAAAGTGGTTGGAATAGGAGCCAGATTGTTAAGAGGGCCTACTGGTGCAAATCTTTATTACGATACAAACTCGGTTACTTTGGGTGGTGGAGAATCTACAGACGTAATTATTGATACCGCCGGTGTGCAACCCGGAACCTACATGCTTTATACCACTAATTTGAATTACCTTAGTAATGGAGCTGAAGATTTCGGTGGTATGATGACAGAGATTGTAATATCCCCTTAAATTAATTAGTGACGTAACAGGAGCTTTAAAAATGAATGCATTAATAAAAAAATACGGCAAGTCACTAATGAGTGTGATGAGTCTTTTCATGATGGTTGCCATTAGCACACCAAGTTATGCGGTGCTCAATGGTATAACCGGTGGCGCAGGTCCAACTGGTCCGGTATTTAACTTATCTGCAACAACGGGATATATCTACACACCGGATGGCGACAGTGTCTTGATGTGGGGATATGCTGATGATAATGCAGCGACACCAATGCAATATCCAGGGCCAACTTTAATTGTTAATGAAGGTGATGTTGTCACTGTAGTCTTAAAAAATAATTTAAACCCGGCAACAACACTACTTGGAATAAAAACATCATTAGTATTTCCGGGACAAAGTAATGTAACCGATAATGGCACACCAGGTTTACTGGCAGGTGAAACCCAAACCAGTAATTTGTTGACAGTAACGTATACTTTTACTGCAGGAAAACCCGGCACCTATATGTACCAAAGTGGTTCAAACCCTGAATTACAAACTGAGATGGGTTTGGTCGGTGCGTTAATCGTTCGTCCTAAAACAGCAGCCGGAGTGTTAATTCCAGGCCAGGCTTATGATAGTGTTGATACCAGTTTTGATTATGAATATTTAATGGTATTAACTGAAATGGATCCTAAGGTCCATTATGCTGTTGAGTTTGCTAAAACAGCGGCAGATATTGATGCCATTAATAATACTGAATACCATCCAGTGTTATGGTTTATAAATGGTCGTAATGGTCCAGATACGCTTGCACCAAGCAACGTACCGTATCTACCGCATCAACCATATGGTGCAATTGCACAAATTCATCCAGGCGATACTGCATTAATACGGTTCGTGAATGCCGGAAGAGATTTGCATCCATTTCATACGCACGGAAATCACTATAAGCTACTAGCTCGTGATGGACGCTTAATGCAAAGTGCAGCAGGTGCTTTGGCAGGAACAGTTGATCTAGCCCGTTTTGATTTCACATTACAATCAGTACCTGGTGCAACCTATGATGCATTATGGACATGGACCGGAACAAAAATGGGCTGGGATATTATGGGTGATGTAACTGCAGCCTGTACCGATGTCGCACCAGCTGATGGAATTGATGATGTTAGTGGTTTTCCTTGTCATGATACCTGTTCGAATCAGGCGGTATGTCCTGATCTGGTAGCGCCATTTGGTTTTAGTGATGTTGATCCAGTAGTTGCCTGTTTTGATCAATTCACCAAAGAATATTGTCCAGATCACGGTAAACCATTACCGGTTTTATTAACTAATCAAAATGAAACAACTTTT
>CAYOHQ010000028.1:0-15499 GCA_964403805.1 uncultured Thioalkalispiraceae bacterium
AAATAATTATTCGTTATTAGGTAAGTTCGATATTATTTTTTGTCGCAATGTTTTAATCTATTTTTCGTCTGAACTGAAAACAGATATATTAAATCGCATGGCTAAAACATTAAATCCAAAAGGATTTATTCTTCTGGGTGGTTCTGAATCGCCAACTGGCTATTGTGATGCATTTGACATGGTGCGAACCCCGCTGGGTGTTTTGTATCGACTAAAAGACGGATGGCGCGCTTAATCTAACCGTGTTTCAATCTTGCCGTTTAGGTATTTAATTGCCGTATGGCAATGTTCCTTTCACTAAAACTCATCTAACTAACTGAAATGTAGAGCATAGTTAACTTGGCATGGCTGTTGCAATTAACAACAGTAACAAACAACCAAGAGATAATATTATGCCAGATTGGAATTCAATTTTAGGAGCTCACGAACGGTCCATTAAAGTATTTGGCGCTCGTTCACGAATATTAGCGGCAAATTTGGCTAATGCCGATACCCCGAATTATAAAGCACGGGATATTGATTTTAAAAAAATGCTAGCAACTCAGAAAAATTTCAATTCTGCTAACGAACCTCTGGTTATGAGTAATGCCCGCCATATGCAACCAACCGGTTTTGTTTTTGGTGCACAACTTAAATATCGACAACCCCAACAAAGTTCACTTGATGGTAATACCGTTGAAGATCAAATAGAAAAATCAGAGTTTCTTGAAAACGCAATGCGCTATCAAACCAGTATCACTTTTATCAGTGGTAAATTTCGAACACTGTTATCAGCTATTAAGGGAGAATAATAATGGGTTTATATTCAATCTTTGATATCGCCGGTTCTGCAATGAATGCCCAAAATATTCGCTTGAATACCACAGCCAGTAATCTGGCAAATGCGGATACAGTGAGCAGTACACAAGAATCCACTTATCGGGCTCGGCAACCTATTTTCGCTGAGATGGTAAAACATTTTAACGACAAGCAAAGTGGTGTTCAGGTGTTGGGCATTGTTGAAAGTAATGAACCATTAAAAGCGGAATACAACCCGGAACACCAGATGGCGAATAAAGATGGTTATATCTATCGGCCTAATGTTAATGTTATCGATGAAATGGCAAATATGATTTCTGCTTCGCGTTCCTATCAAACCAATGTTGAAGTAATTAATACAGCAAAACAAATGATGATGAGAACCTTATCTATCGGGCAATAGCTCATAAGTGTGTAGAAAGAATTAAACTCTATAGGTTAATAAAATGAATCCAATTGATAAAGCACTACCTACTCCAGAGTCGTTAGGGTTAACAAAAACCCATGATGCGCATGAAAAGCCCAGATTAGGCCAGGAAGATTTCATGAAATTGATGACGGCACAAATGAATCATCAAGATCCAATGAAGCCAATGGAGAACGGTGAATTTATTACTCAAATGGCACAGTTTAGCCAAGTCAGTGGAATGCGTGATATTAAGAATTCATTTGCCACCTTGGCGAATTCTTTACAATCGAATCAGGCATTACAGGCTTCAAGTCTGGTGGGTCGTTCTGTTCTGGTTCCGGGTGAACACGTTGTATTAAGTGAAGGTGAAAGTATTACAGCAGCTGTTGATTTACCCCATGCGACTACCGATTTACGGGTTAATATTTTAAACAGTTCGGGTGAGTTAGTGCATACCTTAAGTTTAGGGCAACACCAAGCCGGAATTACCAATATTAATTGGGATGGTGTCATTACCAAAAAAGTTAAAGGTGAAAATGGCGAGCTGCAATCCGTAACAGAAAAGGTTGCACCCGGTAAATACACCTTGCAAGCTGGTTTTATGGTTGAAGGTAAATCACAAGCAGCTAAAACACTGGTTGCAGATGCAGTTGAAAGTGTCTCGTTAGGAAAACCCGGTGAACCGATAGTTTTAAATTTAACTAATACCGGAAAAATGAATTTACCGGATGTAAAACAAATATTGTAATAAACCTTAGTAATATAAACAGGTAAGAGGAGAGAGACATGCCATTTAGAGCAGCCCTTAGCGGAATACAATCTGCAGGTAAAGAGTTAAAAATGATTGGTAACGACGTAGCAAATGCAAGCACCAGTGGCTTTAAAAAATCACGTGCACAATTTGCTGATGTTTATGCCGCATCGGATATTGGTTCGTCATCAAATACAATTGGTTCGGGTGTCCGAATCTCAGGTATTACTCAACAGTTTAGTCAGGGTAATGTTGACTTTACGGATAACAATCTTGACATGGCTATTAATGGCGGTGGCTTCTTTATGCTAGATAAAGGAGGGGAACGTGTTTATTCCCGGGCTGGTGCGATTGAAATTGATCGTGATGGTTTTATGGTAAACAGCGATAATCTAAAACTAATGGGTACCAAGGCCGATGATAATGGTAATCCTACTGGTGAAACCGGACCGTTATCACTTGATAATTCCAACATCGAACCTCAATCGACCAATCTGGTGACTGTTGGTGTTAATTTAGATAGCTCCGAAGATAAACCCTTATTTGAACCGTTCGACCCAAATGATCCGGGCTCATTTAATCACTCAACATCATTAACTGTTTACGATTCATTAGGAACAGCACATCAATCAACAGTCTATTTTGTGAAATCAGAAATACCTAATGAATGGAAAGTGCATACCTTCATCGACGGTAACGATATTAATGGTGCTGATGCTCCTCCTTATGCATCGAATATAATGACATTTAATGGTTCCGGTGCTTTAACAACGATTGACGGCGTACCTATTCCACCCGGACAAATTGAATATGGTGATTTTGTTACAGATACCGGTTCTGAACCAATAGTAATGACCCTGGATTTTTTAGCGGCGACACCGACAACGCAGTTTGGTTCTAAATTTAATGTTAATGCGTTAACGCAAGATGGTTATGCAACAGGACGATTAACCAGTCTGGATATTGATGAAAACGGTGTGGTTCGAGCTCGATATACTAATGGTCAAACTCGTACACTTGGACAAGTACAATTAGCTGATTTTCCCAATGTACAAGGCTTAAGACAATTAGGAGACTCAACCTGGGCTGAAAGTTTTGAATCGGGTATCCCGTTATTAGGAACACCGGGATCAGGTAAGTTAGGGTTAATTCAATCGGGTGCGTTGGAAGGTTCTAATGTTGATTTAACAGAACAGTTGATCAATATGATATCGGCACAACGAAACTTCCAGGCTAATGCACAAGTAATTACAACAGCAGATGCGGTAACACAATCTGTTATTAATATTCGTTAACTAAAAAGGCTAATTCAATGGATCGTATGTTA
The DNA here is from genome assembly GCA_964403805.1 of uncultured Thioalkalispiraceae bacterium. Taxonomy (GTDB): domain Bacteria; phylum Pseudomonadota; class Gammaproteobacteria; order UBA6429; family Thiohalophilaceae; genus CAYQUC01. The sequence continues at coordinate 3,286 of CAYOHQ010000028.1, forward strand.
TATGTCGCGATGTCGGGTGCAAAACAAAATATGCACGCACAGGCAATCAATACTAATAATCTTGCAAATGTGAATACCACGGGGTTTCGTGCCGATTTTGTGGATGCAGAGAGTCGTCAATTATACGGGCCGGGTTTTCCTTCGAGAGTAAATTCCATTATTGATAACAGTACTACTGATTTTAGCAGTGGCACGATTGCAACAACAGGACGAAATCTTGATGTTGCTGTCAATGGCAATGGCTGGTTTGTTGTTCAGACAGAGGATGGAACAGAAGCAATTACACGTAACGGTAGTTTTAAAATCAGTCCTGATGGTTTTTTAGTGACAAATCAAAATTTACCCGTGTTAGGAGAATCAGGACCAATATCAATTCCACAGGCACAAAAAGCTGAAATTAATGGTAATGGTACGGTGAGTGTTGTTCCTGTTGGTGAAGCTGCAACGTCAATAATAGTACTGGATAGATTAAAACTGGTTAACCCGGAATCGTCGAGTTTAATTAAGGGAACTGATGGTCTGATTAGATTAAAAAATGGTGGCAGTTTTGAAAATGATGCCAATATTAGTGTTGTTTCTGGTGCATTAGAAAATAGCAATGTTAATTCTGTCGCCGCGATGGTGAATATGATTGAGCTGCAACGTCAATTTGAAATGCAGATTAAATTAATGCATCAGGCCGAGCAAAATGACGAACAAACAGCACAGATGTTAAAGCTGAATTAATTTAGCCAATTAATATCTGTAAGCAATTGAAAAATAGCTACAAATAAATTGAACACTGGCACAAAAAGTGCAACTTTACAGCTTATAAACCGGAGTAACAAAAATGTCTCAAGCACTTTGGGTATCGAAAACAGGATTAGAAGCACAACAAAATAAATTAGCGGTTATTTCAAATAATCTGGCTAATGTTTCTACCACAGGTTTTAAACGTGATCGAATGTTGTTTGAAGATTTGTTGTATCAAAACATTCGTCAGGCCGGTGGTCAAAGTAGTGAAGAAACAATTCTACCCACCGGATTAATGATAGGAACTGGCGTTCGAGCAGTTGCAACACAAAAACAAAATACTCAGGGTAGTATCAGCCAAACCGGTAATCAACTGGATTTAGCGGTTTTAGGTCGAGGTTTTTTTCAAATATTAAAACCTGAAGGTACCACAGCCTATACACGAGATGGAACATTCTCAGTTAATCAGGATGGTCAAATGGTGACATCCTCTGGTTATCATTTAGAACCCTCGATTACGATTCCAGCTGATGCGCAATCTGTCACTATTGGTACTGATGGTACAGTATCAGCATCACTACCCGGTAATGGCTCAACTATTTTAGGTGTGATTCAACTCGCTGACTTTATTAATCCAGCAGGTCTTCAACCTGTAGGTGATAATTTATTTGCAGAAACTGCGGCAAGTGGTGCTGCTCAAATTAATAATCCGACACAAAGTGGTTTAGGTTCTCTGGCGCAAGGATCCCTAGAAGGCTCTAACGTTAATATTGTTGAAGAACTAGTGAGCATGATTGAAACCCAACGTGCATATGAAATGAATTCAAAAGCAATTTCGACTGCAGATGAAATGCTGCAATACATTAATAATAACTTATAAATTATGTTTGGCTTACTATGTTTAAAATTATCATTTTAATGACATTACTGCTATTTGTAACAGCCTGTGCAAAACCAATAGCATTGCGTAATCCTGCATATTCTCCATTGTCACCCAAAGTAATGCATTTTGATAATTCATCGGATGGTGCGATATTTCAAAATGGTATGCGAGTTGGTTTTTTCGATAGTATGCGGGCAAAAAATGTTGGTGATATTTTAACAATAACGTTACGTGAAACAACAAATGCCAATAAATCGGCAAGAACAGAAACAACTAAAGGTGCAATAATTAACGAAAAAGCACCTACTATAGTTGGCGACGAAGTTACTGTTAACGGAAGGAACATATTAGAAAATTCCGTAGACTCCGATCGACGATTTTCATCACAAGGTCAATCTGCTCAAAGTAATAGTATGAGCGGTGAATTAACTGTTACTGTAGTACGGGTCTTTAGTAACAGAAATTTATTAGTTCGTGGAGAAAAATTAATAATGTTAAATCAGGGGAATGAATACCTTCGAGTGATGGGTATCGTGCGTCCGGAAGATATTGATTCAAATAATACCGTAATGTCTACTCGTGTTGCGAATGCCCAGATATCCTATGGTGGGCAAGGTGTAATTAATGACGCTAATAAAATGGGCTGGTTAAGTAAGTTTTTCCAGGGATCAGCATGGCCATTTTAAAATTATTATTGAAAAAAGGTACTTTATGTTAACGCTAGATAAATATAAAACTTTATTTGTAATTGGTATGTTAATTACTTTTTTTATTCAGATTGGTCTGGTTAAAGCTGAAAGACTTAAAGATATAACCCACGTTGCTGGAGTTCGATCAAACCAATTACTCGGATATGGTCTGGTGATTGGATTAAATGGTACAGGTGATACATCTAATTCTGCACCGTTCACGGAGCAAAGCATCAAGAGTTTAATTTCACGGCTCGGTGTAACTATACCGAGTAAAGATCGATTGTCTGTGAAAAATGTTGCAGCAGTGGTGATTCATGCAGCCTTACCTGCATTCTCAAAAAAAGGACAAAAAATCGATATTACTGTTTCATCCATCGGTGATGCTAAAAGTTTACGTGGTGGTACTTTAGTATTGTCATCACTTAAAGGTGTTGATGATAAGGTTTATGCTATAGCGCAGGGTAATGTTATTGTGAACGGCTTTGGTATCGAAGGTGGCGATGGTTCAAGTATTACCGTTAATATTCCGAGTGTGGGTCGCATTCCAAATGGAGCAATAATTGAAAATACAATTGTTACACCTTTTGGGAAAGAAACAGAATTAGTATTAAATTTAAATACCGCAGATTTTACTACCTCGATTCGAGTAACAAGAGCAATCAATAAAACCATGGGGCCAGGAACCGCACGTTCGATTGATGCTGCTTCAATTCATGTGAATGCACCACAGGAAAGAAATCAACGTGTTTCGTTCATCGCTATGTTAGAAAATTTAACGATTGAACCGGGTAAATCGGCTGCACGAATAATTGTGAATTCCCGTTCAGGAACAGTCGTTATTGGTGAAAATGTAAGGGTTTTACCTGCTGCCATATCACACGGTAGTTTAACCTTAACGATTTCTGAAAATGATTCTGTTTCTCAACCAAATGCTTTTTCCGATGGTAAAACAGCGGTGGTACAAAGTAGTAAGGTTAATGCAAATCACAAAGATAATCGTATGTTTTTATTTAATCCTGGTGTTTCATTAAATGAAATTGTTCGCGCTATTAATGAAGTTGGCGTTTCTCCGGGTGATTTGGTATCAATATTGGAGGCTCTTAAAGAGGCAGGAGCATTACGTGCAGAATTAATTGTTATATAATTTATGAGTATTGAAAATTCAACTGCTGTTTATCATGATTTGTCAGGGTTTAATGACTTGCGTCGTGCTGCACGTGATGATCCTGATGCTACCTTGCGGAAGGTTGCTGAACAGTTTGAAGCTATTTTTATGAAGATGATGTTAAAAAGTATGCGCGATGCCAGTATGGGTAATTCGCTTTTTGATAGTGATCAATCTCAAATGTATCAGGATATGTTTGATAATCAATTATCTCTTAGTCTCTCTAAAGGAAATTCGAATGGTTTAGCCGATATCCTCGTGAAACAATTAGGTGGTACCTTACCGACTAAAACTTCTGAATCGGAAAATGAATTACCATTGGAGAACGCTATAGGTGAAACCAAACAGCAGCGGTTTATTGATACAATTCGTCATCATGCTGAAAAAGCAGCTAAAGATCTTGGAACGAATCCAGAGCTGTTAATTGCACAGGCAGCCCTTGAAACAGGTTGGGGGCAGGGTGTGCAACGACATCCGGATGGTCGCAGTGGATTTAACTTATTTAATATAAAAGCTAAAAATAACTGGCTTGGACCAACAGTTTCAAAAACCACCCTTGAATATAAAGAGGGTGTAGCAATACGTGAACATGCAAAATTTAAAGCCTATACTTCGATGGATGAAAGTTTTAATGATTATGTCAATTATTTAAAAACGAATCCTCGCTATGAACAAGCATTAAAGGTTTCTAACGATCCGTTTGCGTATATCACAGAATTAGCAAATTCTGGTTATGCAACTGACCCAGCTTATGCAAATAAAGTAATGAAGATAATGTCACACGATGTATTACCCCATATTAGTAAGAAAGGTGATAAATAATGGCCGTTGGGGATGCACTCGGAATTGGATTATCAGGGACTCTCACGACTCAACGTGAGATGGCGACTACTAGCCACAATATCGCCAATGCAAATAACGAAGACTATTCACGTCAACGAGTTATTAAAACGACACGAAATCCACAACATTTTAGCACTGGTGCTGTTGGTGGTGGAGTCAAAATTTCATCAATTAGACGTATTCATAATGAGTTCTTAACCAGTAATGTGCGTGATAATACCTCGTTAACAAATTTATTTAAAGTTGGGCATCAACTTACATCCCAGGTGGACGAGTTCTTATCCGATCCTAAAGCAGGTATGGGGCTGGCATTACAAGAATTTTTTGATTCTGTCACGGGTGTGGCTAATGAACCATCATCATCAACTGCGCGGCAAGTAATGCTATCGCAAGCAACAACATTAACGAATCGTTTTCATGATATTGACAGTCGATTACAAGATTTAAGACTGGCAACCAATAAACAAACGAATAATATTATTACAGAAATCAATTTCTTAGCTGAATCAATTGGTAAGTTAAATCAAAGTATCACACTTGCGCAACAAAGCACCGGGCAACCGGCAAATGATTTACTGGATCAACGAGATTCTGTGTTAAAAGATTTGTCAAAATTAATTAATGTTACCACTAAAGAACAGGATAATGGTGCGGTGAATGTTTTTATTGGTAATGGCCAAACTCTGGTGTTAGGTTTTACACCGGCCAAGTTAAAAGCCGTAGTTAATGAATTTGATTCATCGAAAGTTGATGTGGTATTTATAAGTGAGGGTTCAAAATCAGATATCACTAAATTTATTAGTGGTGGCGAGCTTGGTGGAATACTTGAATTTCAGCATGAAATCATTAATGGTGCGCAAAATGAATTGGGAAGAATTTCACTGGCATTAGCTACGACATTTAATGAGCAGCATGAATCTGGCCTTGATTTAAAAAGTAATTATGGCAAAAAATTCTTTAATCGCTTAAACCATATGCCAGAAGTCATTTCAGGAACTAAAAATAATGGTGATTATTCTATTTCAGCTAAAATAACTGATGTTGGTAAGGTCACTGCCAGTGATTATCGCCTGGAATACACTGGTGATCAATTTCACTTGATTAGAGTGAATGATAATGTGACAGTAAAAAAATTCTCAAATTTTCCTCAAGAAATATCAGCAGATGGTTTTTCATTAACATTAGAATCTGGTGGAGTAATTGAGACTGGGGATAGCTTCTTAATTCGGCCAACCCATCTTGCTGCAAAAAATATTGAAGTACTCATTAAAGATTCTACTGAAATTGCGGCGGCGTCTGCAATTAGAGCAAACAGCGCTATCACGAACATTGGTGACGGGGAGTTAGAACTGGATTTTATCGATGTGTCAGATTTAAAAAATGAGCATGAAGGTTCTGTTGAAATGAATGACGATGGTACGGTAAAAATTGCCAGCTCAGGTGAGCCTGCGACTTCTCGAATTGCATTTAATCTCGATGATTCTTCAGAAGAAACAGCGATACCATCAAATATTACGATTAACATTCTAGACAATAATCAGTTGCAAATTGTCGATAATTCTTCAAGTGGAAATTCTTCGGTCAGTAACTCTAAAATATTATCCGACCCCATCAGCTATGATGCTAATGAAGAATTAAGCCTTAGCCCGGTGTTAAAAGGCAAACGATTGGCAGTTACGGCAAAATTAAAAGGCAATCTTGTCGCTGGTGACAGCTTTACTATTGAGCTTAACAGTAATGCAATGGGTGATAATTCGAATATTTTATCCTTAGCTAATTTACACCGAGCAAATAATTTAATTGAAGGCCGTGCTAATTTTAATCAAGCTTATGGTGAGTTAGTGAGTCGCGTTGGAGCCAGAACACATGAGTTAGATGTGAATGCAGAGGCGCAACAGGTATTATTAAATCAATCTATAAAAGAAAAAGAAACGGTTTCAGGCGTTAATATGGATGAGGAGGCTGCCAAATTAATTCGCCTTCAAACACAATTTAAAGCAAACGCACAAGTTATTGCTTCTGCTGATAGAACATTTCAGGATTTAATGTCCGTTCTACGGCGTTAAGGTTGTAAGCGATGCGTATTTCATCTAATCAAATTCATCAAGTTGCTGTTAACGCTATGCTCGATCAGCAATCGAAACTGAGTGACACACAGAAACAAGTTGCAACAGGGGAGCGAATTTCTTCTGCTGCGGATGATCCTGTTGCTGCAGCACGGATTGTTGATATACAACAATCAATTGACAATTTTGATCAATATCAAAGTTCAATTAATTCTGGTAGGGCACGATTAGAAATTCAGGAAGGTGTGTTAGAGAATGTTGTCTCATCCTTGCACCGCGTTCGAGAGTTAAGTTTGCAGGCCAACAATGCGATACAAACTAATGACACTCGAGCTGCTATCGGTGAAGAAGTTGGGCAATTGAATAATGAACTACAAGGGCTAGCTAATTCCGTTGATAGTAATAATGATTATTTATTTTCTGGTTCTATAGTTAAATTCCAACCATTTACCGATACGGCAAATGGTAATTTTCAGTATAACGGTGATGATGGTCGACGAATGCTGCAAATTGGACCAAACCGACAAATATCATCGGGTGACTCTGGCACAGCTGTGTTCAGGACTATTCGAAATGGTAACGGTATCTTTAATATTAATGCTGATCCTGAAAATTTAGGTACGGCAGTTATTAATCCTGGGTTTTCAGGGCTAGATTATAAACCAGGAAATTTTGTTCTTGAATTTTCTGAGTCTAAAGAAACGGGCGATATGCAATATCAAGTTAGTGATATGAGTGGTAAATTGATTATCCCGGCTAGTGCTAACACTCATTATAGTGAAGAAAAAGAAATTGAATTTTTAGGTGTTCACACATCATTTAAAGGTGAGCCTAAAAATGGTGATCGTTTTGTATTTGCACCAAGTCAAAATCAGGATGTGTTTGCAACCTTGCGTAATCTGGAGAGTGCGTTAAAAACACCAAGAGTATCCGCTGATGCTAAAGCAAAATTAGGCAATCATATTAATCAAACTCTGGTGTCAATTGATCGGGCATTAGATAATATACTAAAAATTCGTTCGAATACTGGCTCACGATTACTGGCATTAGATAATCAACAAGAAATTAATTCGAGTCAGTTACTTCATTTAAAAGAAATTCAATCCGAAATAAAAGATCTGGACTATACTGAAGCAGTTACACGGTTAAATTTAAGGTTAACTGGCTTGGAAGCTTCTCAAAAAGCCTATTCCAAGGTTCAAAATTTATCGATGTTTGATTATATCTAATAAACAACACGGTCACAGGTCACTAAACTTTAGTTTTTCTTCCTGTTTAAATTCAAAATAACCCCTAAAGGATAATTAACCCCGGACGCTAGTGTGTGTGGGAGCGGTAAATGTTTGCCATACACGGCAAATATATCCGCTAAAGTTAAACCACTATACTTGTAATAGAACTCATCACTGTGCGAAGGCATAACGAGATAGTGCAAGAATAGTGTTAGATAGGAGAGCATTATGCCTCAAGTCATTAATACCAATATTATGTCGTTGAACTCTCAACGTAACTTGAATCGATCTCAAGATGCGTTACAGACATCACTACAACGACTATCCTCAGGTCTACGAATTAACAGTGCAAAAGACGATGCTGCTGGTCTGGCTATATCAGAACGTTTCACAGCCCAAATTCGTGGTTTAAATCAAGCTGTTCGTAACTCTAACGATGGTATATCTCTAGCTCAGACTGCTGAAGGGGCATTATCTGAAAGTGGAAATATACTACAACGTGTACGAGAATTATCCGTTCAATCTGCTAATGCCACTAACTCAGCATCAGACCGTCAAGCGCTGCAAGCTGAAGTTGGACAATTAGTATCAGAACTGGAACGTATTGCAACCAACACTGAGTTTAATGGACAAAAACTTCTTGATGGTACTTTTGGAGCTGCCATCTTCCAGGTTGGTGCCAATGCAAACCAAACAATTCAGGCTACAACAAGCAATTTCCGTACCGAACAATTTGGTAATTACCGAGTTGATGGTGCCACAAATTCATCGGGCGCCGCTAGCCGTATTACCGGTGAAACTTTAAATGTAAACGGTAAGTTAGGTTCTTCTGCTATTACATTAACCGCTGGAATGAGTGCGCAAGATGTTTCTGAATTAGTTAATGCACAGTCCAGTAATACTGGCGTAACGTCATTTGCAAAAACCGATATCGATATGAACTTTGCCGCTCCAGGTGGCTACGCATTTACTGTTGAAGGTAACGGTGGTATTTCAGAAGAAATCGCTTTTACCATTACCGATACAACGGGTAATGATGGATTATCTGCTGTTGTTACAGCATTTAACGATATTTCGTCAAAAACCGGTGTTACTGCAAAAGTGAATGAATCAGGTTCTGGTGTTACATTAACGCATTTAACAGGTGGAAATATATCATTAACAGGTAATGCTAATAATGTTGGTGCAGTTACTGTTGGTGGTTCTGGAGTTGGTGCTGGTGCTACTGTAGTGACTACAGGACAATTAACATTTGATTCTGATAAATCATTTGGTATTACCGGAACAGCAAACCAATCTGTCGAATTAGCATCAGAAGCTGCTTTTTTAATGTCGGTATCGCAAATGGATATTTCAACTGTTGAAGGTGCTAATGCCGCTTTGGCAATTTCGGATGCGAGTTTGAATACTGTGAATGCACAACGTGCGCAGTTTGGTGCTATACAAAGTCGATTTGAATCGACAATTGCTAATCTGGCAACAAACTCAGAGAATCTCTCTGCAGCGCGTTCTCGAATTAGAGATACCGATTTCGCAATGGAAACAGCCGAACTAACACGTGCTCAAATACTGCAACAAGCAGGTACCGCAATGTTAGCGCAAGCGAATGTGCAGCCACAGAACGTATTGAGCTTACTCCAATAGTAAGATAATTGAATAGTTGAAAAACTATTATTTTACTAGATGAGGTAGAAAATTATGGCTACACACACATTAGCGAATGTGTCGACAGTGATAAGCCAATCTGTTAAGACCAATAGTGGTAGCAAGACTACCACGATTGGAGTTTCGACTTCGCAGCAAAGTGCTGCACAAGAGACTTCTGCTGAAGTTCAGGTAGAAGTAACAAAAGAAACAGTTGACAGAGTGGTGCATCAGTTGGAAACACAGTCTCAAAGTCTGAGAAGAGATCTGCAATTTAACGTAGATGATTCAACAGGCCGTGTGATTGTTACCGTTAGAGATTCTGAAACTAATGAAGTGATACGACAGATTCCGAGCGAGGAATTACTGGCATTATCACGACATTTAGCCGATGCATTAGAAGATGATGCATCCGGGTTTCTGTTTGAATCCAAGGCTTAGTGGTATCGCAATTGCATAGTCAATTGTATGTTATTACTTAGTTTATGATTTAGCAGGTGCAGTAATGCACAAGTATCTTGAGGTAATTAGATGGCGACCATTTCATCTGCGGGTGTTGGATCAGGTCTTGATATTCGAGGTCTGGTTGAACAATTAGTTGCAGCAGAAGGCGATCCTGTAAGGACACGATTAGACCGCAAGGAAGCGGGTTTACAAGAAGGCCTTACTTCGATGGCTTCGTTTCGTGGTGTTTTAAGTGAATTTAAAACGTCACTTGAAAATCTACGTAACAGTGAACAGTTACGTGTTATCGAAGTTCAGAGTAGTGATGTCGAGGAAGACTTTTTGTCCATTTCATCAAATAATCAAGCTACGCCAACAGAGTTTAATGTTGATGTTGAACAGTTGGCAAAATCTCAAAAATTAACATCAACTCAATTTCAATCTGATAGCGTAGCTGTCGGTAGTGGTGCTCTCACATTTCAGTTTGGTCATTATAAAACAGGGACGAATGAATTTGTGTTGAATCCAGAAGCGAAAGTGCAATCAGTAACTATAAATCCTGAAAGTAGTAATTTGCGTGGTATTAGTGAAGCAATTAATAAAGCAGATATTGGTGTTAAATCAATTGTGATCAACAGTGGCGATAGTTCACGATTAATTATATCGTCATTATCGACGGGTGCTAATAACAATCTGCGAATTACAGTTAATGATGATGATAAAAGTAATACAAATTTAACGGGTTTATCAACCCTGGCTTACGATGCTTCGGCACCACTGGGTGCTGGTAAAAATGTACATCAGACACAAGCAGCGCAAAATTCAAGAATGAATATCGATGGCGTTGAAGTGAGTAATAATTCCAATACTATTTCTGATGTGATTCGTGGTATTACTTTCGATGTGCATTCACTCACAAAAAACAGCGTTAATGTTCGACTTGAATTAAATAATGCGGCAGCATCTGAATTTATTTCTGGCTTTGTCAGCTCTTACAATGAATTAATGACAACAGTCGATGAGTTAACTGGTTACGATCCTGAAACTCAGGTTGCAGGACCATTATCGGGCGACCCCGCAATTCGAAATGTGGTTTCACAATTACGCCGAAAATTGAGTGTTAGCTATGATAACGTAAATAACAATTTTATTTCATTGTCAGCTATTGGAATAGATACTGACCGTGATGGGAAATTAAAATTAGATCAAAGTAAGCTGGATGCGGCAATCGAAACCGATTTGCCGGAAGTGATTCGCCTGTTTTCAAAAACGGGAGTAACTCAAGACCCATTAATTGAGTTCGTTGCAGCAACGAACCAAACCGATGCGGGTACGCACGCTATTAAAATTAGTCAATTAGCGAGCAATGGCATATTGCAAGGTCAATTGATTACCAGTCCCAATATCTTGATTAATAAAGATAATAATAATTATGTATTCAAAATCGATGGGATTAACACAGCTAAAATTGCCTTAACTGAAAAAAGCTATAATAGTATTGATGAATTGGCAACAGAATTGCAAACTCGTATTAATACAGATAACAATATTGCTGAAGCAGGTGTCTCTGTTAGTGTTAAAAATAATGAGGGCAAGCTGGAATTTACATCGAATAAATTTGGTAGTGGTTCAAGAGTTGAGTTAGTAACAAATGATATAGCCGGTAACTCCATTGGTTTAATTGCCGGAAAGGGTAAAGACGGTGTTGATGTAGCCGGTACTATTGCTAAGTTTGAGGCAATCGGCTCAGGTCAGATACTAACCGGTACAAAAAATGTGGAAGGATTGTCGGTCAAGGTTTTATCGGGTGATTTGGGTGATCGACAAGCGGTTCTTTTTTCAAGAGGCGTTGCGGAACAACTGGATTTATTGTTATCAAAATTAACTGATACTAATGGCACTTTATCTGCTCGTGATAAAGGCGTAACAAATCGTCTCGAAGATATTACCAATCAACGGGAAATTTTGGCCAGACGATTAGCAAAATTGGAAGAACGTCTAATGAAGCAATTTACTGCATTAGATTCTTCTTTAGGTAAAATGCGCAAGACAAGTGAATTTTTAACGAATCAATTGGGTTCTTTACCAGGCGCTCAGGGTTCAAGAAGTCGATAACTGTAATTTAAATAATTGAGGTGTAATCATGAATATGGCAAAGTTTCATAATGCCGTGCAACAATATAACCGGGTTGGTGTCGCCGCTGGTGTCGAAGAGGCCAGTCCGCATCGGTTAATTCAAATGTTAATGGAAGGTGTCATTGAGAAAATTGCTATAGCGAAAGGTGCTATGGAACGTGGCGAAACATCAAAAAAAGGCTCTCATATTAGCTGGGCTATTTCTATCGTTGATGGTCTACGAGCTAGTCTGGATCTCGGTGCAGGTGGCGATGTGGCTCAAAATCTGGATGATCTTTATGATTATATTAATCGTCTCTTAGTTACTACAAACCTGCAAAATAACCCTGATTTACTTTATAATATTATATCATTTTTAAAAACCACCAAAAAAACCC
>CAYOHQ010000029.1:0-15354 GCA_964403805.1 uncultured Thioalkalispiraceae bacterium
ATTATTAAATAAAATAAAACAAAACTAAACATTATTGTAAAAACTACCGTGAATGTAGTCGTAAAATACACAAAATCTGAACGGGTATACACTTTCATAAAATAAATTTGACTCGAGTAATAATTTCTATACAATAGCTTCATATATTTGGTTAATGCCTCAACCCGCATTAACTTCAACTAAGATTTTCTGATTTTCCTGGCCTCAAACCCGCCTATATGTAAATCGATGCGACAGCATTGTTGTACTCTACACTCTAGCGTGTGTAATTTTACTCAAGACTATAGCCCTTTTGCTATTCAGTCACTTTTCGAACTTAACGTATTTTTGGTTATAATATAACCATATCGACGCTTTGATCACTACTGGGAGACTAATGCACTCTTCTCCCAGTAGACTTTTTAACCACTTATCACCCTTCTACAAAAATTTCAAACCTTAACCTTGCATTAAAAAGGTATTTTCATTTACTATGAAATAATAATAAAAATAATATATTCAAATAAATAATAAAAACTATATAAAACTAAAATTTTTTGATCAGTTTGAGTTATTCAAAATCGATTTTACAAGCCGGTTTTGATACTCATGCACTACATGGAAGAGGTTAAAAAGATAATTATGATGCATAAATTCAGCATGCTCTTAATTTTTACACTCTGTGCTTGTTCTACAACCCAAAATACGCAAACAAACTATACTGGACAGTTTGAGGTATATCCTGCTGTACTAAAAGTTTTTGAAGAAATGCATGCGCGTGTGAAATCATTTGATATCGTTTCAAATATCTATCTGTCCAGTCGTATTTATAATAAGAAATTAAATATTAAATACAATGTCAAAGTAACGTTTGACAATAAAATAATCCATGCCAGCTTAATTGATGTCAAACAACCACATATTCACCATAAAACAATGTGGGTTCCTTATAAGTCATTTTTTCCTTTAGACGATTCTAACATACGAAATCCTATTGAATCCGAAATTTTGGCTATCCTCAATGATACTGAGAAATACAATGAGATTAAAACCAATATCCTGAATGAACTTGGTTTTCATTATTTAGTGCTGAATAGGTTGGATGTTACCAATTCAACAAAATGGATTAAACACAATCTGAAAGGGAAAAAATTTGTATTAGATTTAAGTACCTATGATCCGGAATTTAGGGAAAATGATACACAAAATGTGCCCTATGAAAGGTATATCGCGCACCTCCGGTATACCAGTGGAAACTGGGTATCAACAGAATTTGATATGGATCTGTACAATAACAATCCCGATTATGAAAATATGCCAATGGACATTACGATAACAACGCTTGCAGAATTCATGAATGCAAAAGTTCAAGTTTATATTGTTAGTCGTGGATTTTCCTTTATTCAACTTGTCCCTGAAACCGAAGATCCAAACCCTAGAACAGTCATTAACACGATTTTAAAACAATAAACTATTTGGTAAGACCCGCTTTATTATCTAAAGTATCTAATTCTGTAGTGCTTCTCCAGGCACTATCAATTTATAGTGTTTATTTCCAGACAATTAATGAGTATCACTAAAGCTTGTCTTTTTTTTGTCGATAATTGCTAGTAATCACACTAAATTATTGATTTACCTACTCTATGCCTGCAAATCCACGTAAAAAGATCCGCCTCGGAGACTTACTAGTAAAGAATCAGGTCATTACCGAAGCTCAATTGATGCAAGCCCTGGCCGCTCAAAAACAATCCGGTCATAAGCTAGGTAAAGTATTGATTCAAAATGGATTAGTCAGCGAAATGGATATGCTGACCTTATTATCGACACAACTCAATATTCCGTTTATTGAGCTCAAAAATTACAATTACGAAGAATCGACCATTAATCTTATTCCTGAAACCATCGCACGACGTTATCGTGCAATAGCAATTAAAGAGAATAAAGATGGCAGCATTATCGTTGGTATGGCTGACCCAACCGATATTTTCGCATTCGATGAACTCAATAAAGTACTTAAACGTCCCATTCAAGAGGCAGTCGTGCGTGAAGCCGATTTATTGCAAGCGATTGACAAGATGTACCGCAATACCGAAGAAATTTCCTCGCTTGCTGAAGAACTGGGTGATGAGCTATCCGATTCGGATTTTGATCTTGAAGCACTGGGCGATACCAGCGATGTTGTTAATGCGCCAGTGGTTAAATTATTACAAACTATCTTTGATGATGCTATTCAGGTGGGGGCATCGGATATTCATATTGAACCGGATGAAAATGTATTACGAATACGGCAGCGCATCGATGGAGTTCTACATGAACACGTCATGAAAGAAAAACGTATATCTCAAGCCTTAGTTTCGCGCTTAAAGTTAATGAGCGGTTTAAATATTTCAGAACGTCGTGTACCACAGGATGGACGGTTTAATATTCGTGTAAAAGATAAAAGTATCGATGTTCGATTGTCTACCATGCCAATTCAACATGGCGAATCTGTTGTTATGCGTTTGCTGGATCAATCCAGTGGTATTTTAGAACTTAGTCATCTAGGCTTACCGGATAAATTACTACACGATCTCCGAAATGAAATTCATCGACCTTATGGTTTAATTCTGGTTACCGGACCAACCGGCAGCGGTAAAACCACGACATTGTATGCCGCACTATCTGAATTAAATAATTCTGAGAAAAAAATTATTACCGTAGAAGATCCAGTTGAATATCGCTTACCTCGAATTAATCAGGTTCAAGTCCATCCAAAAATTGGTTTAACTTTTGCTAGTGTATTACGTGCCGCATTACGACAAGATCCCGATATCGTTCTGGTTGGTGAAATGCGTGATAATGAAACAGCCGAAATTGGTTTACGTGCTGCGATGACCGGTCATTTGGTTTTATCATCATTACACACCAATGATGCTATAAGTTCAGCAAATCGATTGCTCGATTTAGGTGCCGAAGGTTATTTAGTGGCAACGGCGCTGCGTGCTATTGTGGCACAACGTCTTATTCGAAAAATTTGTGTTCATTGTAAAGAACAACATGAACTTAATGCGAATGAACGCAGTTGGCTAGCAAATAGTGTCGGCGATGATATCAATCAAATCACATTTCAGAAAGGCCATGGTTGTCATGAATGCGGTAATAGTGGTTATCATGGCCGTGTTGGTGTATTTGAGTTACTGCAAATTGATGACGCTATTGCAGATGCATTACGTTTATCGGATGCCGCATTATTTGCGAAACGGGCACGGGAGAGTAGTCACTTTCGATCTTTTTCGCAACATGCGCTTGATTATGCAATTTCAGGTGTTACCTCGCTTGAAGAAGTTATCCGTGTAGCAGGGACTATAGAAGAAATAGACTATATACAACCTGAGGAAATATCAATAGCGGAGCAAGATAACTAGTGCCGGCGTTTATCTACAAAGGACGATTTTCAGATGGCAAATCGGCTAATGGAACGATTGATGCTATTAATACTGATGTCGTGGCATCACAGTTACTCAGCGATGGTATTACTCCAATTAGTATTGAAGAGGCACAACAGCAACGCGATATTTTAAAAGAAATTCAGCAAAAATACCTTGAACGTAAACCCAGTTACGACGATTTAATTTTATTTTCAAGACAAATGTATACCTTGATGCACGCCGGTGTTCCTATTATTCGAGCGATTGTTGGCTTGTCACAAAATACCCGTAATCCATTATTCTCCCGAGTACTGCGTGATATTGGCATTGATCTGGAATCAGGTCATGAACTAACAGCGGCAATGAGCAAGCATAATAAAGTTTTTTCCAATTTATTTGTGAGCATGATTAAAGTCGGCGAGACCACTGGTAATTTAGACGAAGCATTTTTAACTTTATCGGGTTACCTGGGACGGGAAAAAGAAATTAAAGATCGTATCAAAGCGGCACTGCGTTATCCGGTAACAGTATTGGCTTTTATTTTTGCAGCAGTCGTCATATTGAATATTTATGTGATACCGCAATTTCAAAACTTGTTTAGAAACTTCAAAGCCGAGTTACCCTTGGCTACTAGGATTCTGATTGCGACTTCTGATTTTTTTGTTAATTATTGGCCCCATATGTTATTTGTTTTAGTTGTTTCGATAGTCGGAATTATTCGTTACGTTCATACCAAACAGGGGAAATTTCAATGGGATCGTTTCAAGCTTAAGATTCCTTTAACCGGTAGCATTATATTGCGTGCCACGCTGGCACGCTTCTCTCGCGCGTTTTCAATGTCAACCAAGGCCGGGGTACCCTTAATTCAGGCACTTAATGTTGTCTCGATGGCCGTTGATAATGTCTTTGTTGGTTCAAAGGTAATGGACATCAAAACGGGTATCGAACGTGGTGATACCTTAACGCGTACTGCCTCAGGCACAAACCTGTTTACACCGCTAGTCATTCAGATGCTATCGGTCGGTGAAGAAACCGGTGCGGTCGATGAACTACTCGAAGAAGTGGCTGATTTTTACGAACGTGAGGTTGATTACGATTTAAAGAAACTCAGCTCTGCAATTGAACCCATTATGATTGTTGTTATCGGTGTCATGGTATTAATTTTAGCAATGGGAATTTTCTTACCCATGTGGGAATTAGCCGCTGTGGCGACTTAAGTGTGTATTTTAAATAATAATGAATTGTTAACTATTCAGCGTAACTTAAAAAAAATGGTTAAACAAATTAATACTAAATCCACCGGCTTCGGAACCAGGATAGCCCAATCAAGACACGCAAAAGATCGCAGTCCATGGCGCGCTCGAGTGCCGCGTCCTGCGGCACACGGTCTTGCTTGGGCTATCCCGGTTCCAAATCCTCACTCCTTCTCTATTTTGTGTTTACGTTAAATAGTTATAATGAATTTTCATAAACAGCCCAATAATCGTCAGGATGGATTTTCATTACTCGAAATTATTGTAGTGATTATTATCATTTCGATTTTATTTGGCCTGGCTTTAAATCAATTATTTAAATGGCGTATTACCGCAGAAAAAACCAGTATTAATAAACTAACCTCCGAAATGCGTGATGCATTGAAGCTGGAAGTAGCATCACACTATGCCAAGGGACGCTTACAGGACATTCTGACGCTAGTAGGAAGTAATCCCTTAAATTATGCCATTGAAAAACCAGGCACGTATATTGGTGAGCGCGACTCGATTGATTTCAACACCATTAACCCGGGTGAGTGGGTTTATGATACCTCAAAAAATTTGTTGATTTATCGTGTTAAATATCCTGATTATTTCATTACGAATTTAGCAGGAATAAAAAGAATAGAACTAAAGGTATCACTGGTATTCGCCGATAATGATAAGAATAGTAGATTTAATCGAGGCGTTGATAATATTGAGGGTCTACGCCTAATCAGTAGCAATCCGTATGATTGGAAAATACAGAATTGAGGAAATATTATGAAACAGTTTAAACACAGCGCCGGCTTTACCTTAATTGAATTGGTTGTCGTTATCGTCATTCTCGGAATTTTAGCAGCAACTATTGTGCCGCGTTTTACTAATTTACACGGTGATGCACGTGCTTCTGTTGTCACTGGAATGGAAGCAAGCATTCGCTCTGCAACATCAATGTATCATGGTGTAAAATTAGCGATTGGTACAGCTGCCGGAACAGCAGTGCCAGCGAATCGCTTTGAAGGTGTTACTGCCGTGGTTGCTGATATCTTTACCTATCCTGCCGGTACTGCTGCGGGAATAGGTCTTCTAGTGGATGACGCCGGTAGTGACTTTACTGTTGATACCGCAACAGCCGGAACAGTACGTTGGCAATATACAGGTGCAACAACAGCGGCAACCTGTGAAGTTGTTTATGTTCAGTCTGCTGCTGCAGGCACACCACCCACAATCACGGCTCCGAATACGAATTGTTTATAATATAATATTTTATAAGCAGAAATTACCAGAGGGGCTTTATGGCCCCTTTTTTGATTTATGAATATATAAATGATGGTTAAACAGACAACACTATCCGGTTTTACATTAATTGAATTAGTGGTGCTAATGCTCATCGCCGGGATCTTATCGGCTTATATTCTACCGCGTTTAGGCCAACGTTCGACATTTGATGAACGTCTTTTTAAAGACGAAATTATCAATGTTGCACGCTATGCACAACAACTGGCAATGATGCGTGGACGCAACAGCACCGTTCGTTTTCACCTGGATAACACGGCAAAAAATTACGGTATCGATGGTCGCCTGGGGGCAGGCAGCTTCAGCTGGATATCACATCCCAACACTGAAATTTTTCCTCTCGCGTTCCCATCCAGTATTAATGTTGCACCCGCTAATATTATTATTAGTTATGATGCGCTTGGTAATATCGTTGGTGGTGCTGCACAGCTGATTACAATAACGGGTGTTGGCAATAGTACAATTTGCATTGATGCTAGTGGTTTTGCGCACCAAGGGGCTTGTTAACAATGCGAGCTTCTTGTAAAAAATTTAAACGCGTTACTGGATTTACACTGATTGAAATAATTATAGTTATCGTCATTATGGCTATCGCAATGGCGAGTGTGTTAAGTGCTTACACTTATTCAATGCGTAACAGTGCCACACCAATGCAACAGATTCGTGCTGTGGAACTGGCGCAAGCGTATATGGATGAAATCTTAAATAAGCGTTTTGATGAAACCAGTGGCCAGGGTGGTTTACCGCGATGTGGTTCCAGCGATACTGGCTCACTGGGCTGTACAAGCGCAGTAAATTTTGGTGCCGAAGCTGGTGAAATTCGCAGTCTTTACGACGATGTTGATGATTATAACGGATTAAATGATCCCGTTTTAATTGATTCACTTGGAAATGTTCGTACAGGTTATGATAACTATAGCGTTCAAATAACCGTTAGTTATGCCGGTAATGAACTCAGTAGCATTAATAATAACGATGCTAAACGAATAGATATTATTGTTACCACGGCTAATGGTACTAGTTTTAACTTTAGTGCTTATCGAGTGAATTTTTAATGACACAACGGCATTCACATCAATTAATTTATTACCAGAACGGTTTTACTCTAATCGAACTGATTATCGTGATTGTTCTACTCGGTATCATCGCCACGGTTAGCAGCAAATTTTTTAGCAATACGATTATTGGTTATAACGACGCGGATCTACGCATTGAACTGTCTCATATCGGGCGAATTGCGATTGAAAAAGTAAACCGCGAATTGCGCAATGCCATGCCACAATCGATTCGCGTCAATAATAATTGTCTCGAATTTATTCCCATTGTTAGTAGTGCACATTATCAAGATCAAACGCTGACGTATGCTAGCCCCGCTGTGGCCTCCAAACCATTACCGGTTTCAGGTCAATCGCCGGCCAGTAATCAAGTGGACGTTTTTAATTTAAATTTTACTGCGCAGGCAGGTGTTAACTATTATCTTGTGGTCTATCCAATAGGCCCGGGTAGTGGTAATGGTGACCCCTATGGTGCGAGCAATCCCGGACCATTATTTAATTATGTATCGCAAAGTTTTGTAAACCCACCGACTAATACTATTAGCCGCTTAACCATGAATGGTTCCTATTTATTTCCACGACAATCGCCGCAACGTCGGCTTTATATCGTTTCGCAACCGGTGAGTTATTGTATTACGGCTAACTTGCTTGAGCGTCACAGTGGTTATGGTTTTAATGCCCTTCAAGCTAGCCCGCCTGTCGGCACAATTCAACGTATTGCCCAGGATATCCAATTACTGGATGGCGTGACGCCAGTAACACCATTTGTATTTACACCGGGAACACTGGTTCGTAATGCGGTAGTGAAGCTGGATTTTCGAATTCGGCAACTGGATCAACTCGGTAATGAAAACTGGATTCGAATGAACCATGAGGTACAAATACGTAATGTGCCATAAGCCTAAATTTTACAAACATCAGCAGGGTATTAGTTTATTGATGATGATATTTTTTATTGTATTAATCGCCGTGGTGAGTGTTGCATTGGTAAAAATTACCGCTACTGCCACAGTTAGCATTGGTAATGAGATTATTAGCAGCCGTAGTTTTTTTGCTGCAGAAAGCGGTGCTCAAAATGCCATGGCACTACTTTTTCCGCTCAACGGTACCGTTGTTACTACCTGTAGTACTGTTACTAACGCACTCAATAGCCCATCCATTTCCTTAACGGCTACTGGTTTGGGTAGTTGTAGTGTGAGTGTTGTGTGTAATGGTCCTGCAGTCATTAATGGTCGTTATTATTACGAGATTGAAAGTACCGGACAATGTGGTAGTGGGGAATCCGTTGCTGTACGAACCATCAGAGTTGCAGCACGGACTTTATAGTTTGTTATAATATGAAAAATTCAATCAACAATTTAATTTTCGATAATAAATTTACAATTTTTACACGTATAATATTTATTATTACACTGGAGTTAATGAGCTCGAGTGCTAACGCATGGAAAATGGAAAGCCGTAGCGTTACCTTAAATGATACATTTTCGAATGCCACATTCACAGCTGTTAATTTTACCCAAACTTACGCCGCCGCACCTTTAGTGTTTGCACTACCCAGTAATGAAGGCGGCGATCCGAGTGATCTTCGTATACGCAATGTGACCAACAGCGGTTTTGAAATTTCACAGGTAGAATCTCCTGGTCGTGATGGACCACATATTGCAATGACGGTCGATATTTTTGTTATCGAACCCGGCAGTTATACCTTACCGGATGGCACGCGATTTGAGGCTGGTACTGTCAGTACCTCACTAGTGCAACGTGGTCCCGGTGTTGGTGGTCCACAAGGATGGGAAACCATTACATTTGTTAGTGCTTTTGCAGGCGCACCCGTGGTATTGGCACAAATTCAAACAATGAATAATGAAACCGGCACACCACCCGGTGGTGTATCGATACCCTGGCTAAGCTCGGTAGTGGATAATATTTCGAACTCTAATTTTCGTGTCGCACTGGAGCGCAGTGAAGTCAATGTTGGTAGTATTATTCAAAATGAAACCATTGCCTATGTCGCTATCACCAGTGCCGGCAGTGGCACTTTTGTCGATAATAATTCAACAACAATATCCTATAAAACAATTTTAAGCGCAAGCGTCATTAATGGTTGGGATAATGGCTGCAACAACGTTACATTCAGTCCGGCATTTAGCACTACGCCGCGCGTTATATCGACTAAAGCCACTCGCAATGATAATAACGGTGGCTGGATTCGTCGTTGCAACCTCAGTGGATCATTAGTCGGTCTGACTATCGATGAAGATACCTCCCGTGATACTGAACGCAGCCATGGCAATGAGCAAGCTAGCATCCTCGCCTTTTCAAATACCTTTGATTACAATTCCACATTTACACCACCGCCACCACCGGCTTTGGACAGCTTTTGGAAAATTGAAAGTGATCAATTTACCATGCCGGCGACGCCCGGTTTTATCACGGTAAATTTACGACAAAGTTACGGCAATGCCCCTCTGATATTTTTACTGCTTGATAATAATGATAATCGTTCGGTATCGGCACGAATTCGAACTGTCACCAATGCTTCGTTTGAAGTTGTGCAGGTCGTTGCACCCGGCAGTAGTCCCGGTTACGCACCGCTGACTGTTCATTACATTGCAATTGAACCCGGTCGTCATGTATTTCAGGACGGTACTATTTTGGAGGCGGGTACAAAATCAGTTAATGAGATTCAACACGGGACGGGTGTCAGCGGTGCTGAAAGTTGGGCAGCATTAAATTTTGTCAGTAGTTTTGCTAACCCGCCCAGTTTACTGCTACAAATTCAGGGCATGGCAAATGAACCGGCGCACGTTGCTGGCACTGCTTCGCTACCGTGGTTAACAATGGCGGTGATGGGGATTAGTAATAGCAGTGCTTCAATCGCACTTGAGCGCAGCGAAGTGAACAGTGGCTCGGTTGGTAGTGCTGAAACCGTTGCCTATCTTGCAATTCAAAGTGCTAAAGTAGGTACGTTTACTGATAATGCCAATAATACTATTGCTTATGAAACCATTCGTTCTACCAACACTATCGTCGGTTGGAATAATGGTTGTCGTAATGTTAATTTTAGTGCCAGTTATTTAAGTCCAATCGTGGTTGGTATTAAAGCAACTCACAATGGCGGTGATGGTGGCTGGTTACGCCGCTGTGCATTAACAGCAACATCGGTTGGATTAATTGTTGATGAAGATACATTTCGTGATGCGGAACGTAGCCACATTTCTGAACGTGCCAGTTTGTTTATTTTCGCACAGGCGTTTGATGCTTTTATTCAACCGATACCGTTAGTCTATTACTCTATGGATGAATCAGCCTGGAGCGGCAGTGCAGCCGATATTATTGATAGTAGTCCAAATAATTATAATGCGACTGCCTTTAATGGCGCAAATACTGCTGCTATCAGTCCGGCATTAACCGGTACACCCGGCACCTGTGGTTATGGTGATCTCGATGGCAATAACGATTATGTTGCACTACCCGCCAGTTTTCCAAACTTGACCACCAGTTTTACTATTACAGCATGGATTAACGCTGCACAAATTAATAATGATCAACGTATTTTTGCCGATGATGAATCCAACAATGGTGGCTTTGCGTTTAGTTTAGGCGATGGAGGAAATGGCAAGCTGCGTTTTTTTTCACGTGATATTAATCCGATAGTTCTGGATACCGCAACGGCAGTTATCACACGCAATCAATGGCATTTCGTTAGCGCGGTTCACGATGTCTCAACAAAAATACGCAGTATCTATGTCGATGGTAATTTAGTTGCTCAAGACAGTAGTGCCTACACGAATAATTGGGGTAGCGATACTGGTACCGCCAGCATTGGCGGTGAAACCAATGCTTCAGGTGAAGCAAACCCACGTTGGCGCTTTAGTGGTAACATCGATGAATTGCGTGTTTATAATCAGGCCTTGACCGGCACTGAAATTAACGACGTTAAAAATTTACGGCATCCTTGTGCCGCCAGATTAACAGGCTATAAAATTTCTCACGATAATAACGGCATTCATTGTTTAAGTGAACCCATCACGATTACCGTCGTTGATGGCAGTGGTACTACGATCACCAATTACACCGGCACGATTACACTCGACACTCAAACCGCAAAGGGCAGCTGGGTTTCAACTACCGGTGCGGGTACATTAGTCGATGCTACCGTTAACGATGGGCTGGCTAACTACACTTTTGTTACTGCTGATAATGGTGTTGTCACTGTTAATCTTGAATACCAAGAAGGCACGACATTATTTAATATTGATGTTTATGACAGTAGTAATAGCAGCCAACGCGATGATGATAGTGAGGGTGATATTATTTTTCGTCCATTTGGTTTCGTAGTAACACCCAATCCTGTAACAACACAAATTGCCAATAGACCATTTAATCTTACATTTACCGCAGCAGGACAAACACCGGCTGATCCATTATGCGGTACAATTGAAACCTACACCGGCAATCAAAATCTTAAACTCTGGTCAACCTACACTGATCCCAATGCCGGTGCGATAAACGGCACACCACAAGTTACAATTAATGGTAGCGCCATCGCCAATAATGAAGCAGCCGCAACCAATCAAGTCATTAGTTTTAATTTGGGTGTGGCTACACTGTCTGCAAATTACCCTGATGCTGGACGTATTCAAATTTCGGCAAAAGACGATAGTAATATCGGTGAACCACCGACGGGTTTAGGTGACGAAATTATTGGTGGTATCGCGCCATTTGTAGTGCGGCCCTTTGGTTTTGATATAAGTATTCCAGGAAATCCTAAAGCCATCGATAATACCGGTAGTGCTTTTATTCGTAGCGGTGTTAGTGTTGGTGATACATTCACTGCCAACATTACAGCAAAACAATGGGCGAGTAATGATGACCTTAATAATGATGGTATACCCGATGGTTATGCGGATAATGATCCGACTAATAATGCCAACCTGGCCGATAATAACACCACACTGAATTTTGGCAATGAGGCTGTTAAAGCAAATATTATTGTCAACAGTAATCACTTTCATCCTGCTATTGTTAATGGTGGTGCTGCGGGTAGTTTATCCGGCTCAATATCGTTAACGGCAAGCAATGGTGTCACCAATACAACCAATTTGCGGTATTCCGAAGTGGGGGTGATTGAGCTCGATGCCAGCAGCAGTAATTATCTTGGCGCAAATAATGTTAACGGCAAATCCGATGCAGTAGGACGTTTTTATCCGGATCATTTTGCTATTAATGGTTCACCGTTATTAACGCAACGCAGCGATCTGGCCGGTTGCAGTGATAGCTTCACCTATATGGATGAAAATTTTACCATTAACTTTAGCATCGAAGCTCAAAATGCCGATAACAATACAACCACGAATTATGAAACCGGCAGTGGTTATGACTATGCGTTTTTATTCACAACGGGTAATTTAAATTTTGCAGCCATAAATGATCCCGCAGGTGTTGCACAAACATTGACTTCCCGTCTGAACCAAACGGCATTTAGTGGTAGCTTTACTAATGGCATTGCGACTCCTGCCGCCAGTATGTTAATACAACGACTAGCCAGTACCGATGGTCCCTTTACCGATCTACGAATCGCGAGTAATCCGATAGATTCGGATAGTGTTAGCCTGGTGAGTTCTGCTTTAAATAGTGACCCCACTATAACTGGCAGCAATACCCATCAACAACTGAGTGCTGGCTCGGTGTTATTTGGTCGAGGTAATAGTAACAATGCTTTCGGATCGGAATTTATATCACTCTCGGTTCCATGGCTCACAGAATATTACGTTAATTTGCAAACCGGATTTGCGATTAATAGCAGTGATAATTGCACACCACTGACAGCCGCTTTACTGGATTTATCCAATGCCATTGACAACCCTGCGGCCGGCGTTATGACGATTAATATCGGCAGCAGTAGCACAACCGGTAATGTTACGAATAATCCTGTGGTCAATGGAAATGCGGATTTACAATTTAGCCCACCGAATCAACCCGGCTATGTCGATATTGATGTAAACTTATCTGGCTTGAGTTATTTGCAATTTGACTGGAATAATGACGGCAACCATAATAATAATCCTGCGACAGCGCGAGCAACTTTTGGATCATTTCGTGGTGACGATAGAATAATATATTGGAAAGAATTATTTAAATGAAAAAATTTATCTTCATCATGTTATTGGGTTTCGTTATAACGGTAGGTGGTTGTGTTCCTTTTGGAATTGCAATTAACAATGCGGTTAATGTGAATGAGGTATTTAGCGACTCAATTTCAGTGAATCAGCACTATACCAGCCCGACGATTAAAGTTGATCCACGCTATTCTGTTTTACCTGCGATAAAAATACATTTAAGCACAGATGAAATTGATCGAAGTTCCAGTGATTCTTTTAATGATGAGTATCAAGCAAAATATCGATTTCCAATACAGATAACAATTACAAATACACTCGGTAAAGATTTATATCACTATAATGGTAACTTAAACTGGAGTAGCGGCACACGAAACTACAAACTAAATAATGTTAATTCACGCCATGGTGAGGTTATTGTTGAAATTGATTTGAAAAAAATATCGGTACCCGTACCCGGAGAAATAAAAATATCGATTTTATTAAAAGACGATCAATTTTACTATGCAAAAATACATTCTGCACAACTTGTAGTTTATGATAATGTTCACCAGCATATGGTAACGATACTAACCGGCGTGGTTATCGTAATATTTGGAATTATCATCTTTATTATTGGTCTGGTTATGCTTATACTCAAGCAAACCGAAACCAAACAAACTGAGACCGACCTAAAAAAAGACACGGCAAATATGAATAACGATAATAAAGAAATCAATACAAACAACTCAAGTAATGCAAATAGCTCAAACTCGAAACAATCCTCTATCAATACTACCGCTATGTTATGCCATTTAAGCACCTTCGCAGGCTTAATTATTCCCTTTGGTGGCATATTGGGGCCACTAATCGTATGGCAAATCAAAAAAGACGAAGATCCCTTTATTAATCGTCATGGTATTGCGGCTTTGAATTTTCACCTATCAATGGCGATATACTATTTTGTTGGTTTTCTGCTAGCATTTGTTGTCGTCGGA
The DNA here is from genome assembly GCA_964403805.1 of uncultured Thioalkalispiraceae bacterium. Taxonomy (GTDB): domain Bacteria; phylum Pseudomonadota; class Gammaproteobacteria; order UBA6429; family Thiohalophilaceae; genus CAYQUC01. The sequence goes on from CAYOHQ010000029.1 coordinate 14,072, forward strand.
TTTTTTGTGCTGGCAGTTCTTGCAGTAACAGAACTGGTATTGATAATTATTGCTAGTATTAAAGCAAGTAATGGTGAAGAGTATCAATATCCATTAGCAATTAATTTTATTAAAGTTCAGAAATAAAATTAATCTAATACTAACTGCCAATGCGATTGCTTGCATTTGAGTTGCTACTTTCATTATCGATTTTAATGTATTTTCCCGCTTGTGCTAATCCGTATTTTGGCATATTGGTGTAAATGGCTTCAAATTTTCCGGGTTCGATTTGATAGGTTTCATGCCAAACTCCAACATCACCGCTCGATAGTATTTTATAATTAAAATAAGTCCAAATCGGCATATGTGATTTAGAATTATTTCTTGCATACATTTCTAATGATTTAAAATCATCCCAATATTGAACCATTAAAATAGTACGTCCATACCATAAATCACCGGCGATAAAACCCGTCACATTCTGATGCCGCAATTCTTTTAATAATTTTGGCATAGTGAATGCCAGTTTCCACCACTGATGAATTTTCCATACGCAATTAATACGAAGCCCAATTAAAAAAACAACTTTCGATTCATCAAGTTCTACTGTCATTCGTTTTGGGATAATTGTCATAATATTAATCAGTTATACTAATGTTATTCTGTTATTATAGGCTATAGGATACTCTTTATTTATCAGCTTTACATCGCAAAAATATGAAAATTAATCTAATTATCTTTTATCTAATTTTAATATTTTCAAGCATTTACTTATCGGCTTGCAGTGATACGCCACGGTCATCACAATTTGAGTCTGGTGTAAAACAAATTATAGAAAATGAGCAATATGAAAGTATTTTTATGATTCGTAATGTCAAAAAAGTGAATGGTTACATGCTTGATGATTTTTATAATGCTGAAATGGTGTATGACCGATTATGTCTGGTCGATATTGATGATGCTATTTCAATGTTAGATCACGATATTAGAACCAAACAAAGTCACGACTTGTTTGATGAATTGAGTAAAGGACTACATGCACTTGCGAGTCAAACCGGTTTACTCAGAGCTAGCCTAGTTGAACGGTTTGGAGAATTTAAAAAAGGCGATGCAATTAAAGAAAAAATAACACTTCAATTTTTAAAAACTGAGCAGGGCTGGCGGTTATACTTAAACAAAAATTAACTTTAATTTAAGTCCATACCATACATTCGTAATATATCAATTGAAATAATATCCAATGCTTTGATATGCGTTTTAGTTAAATACACTTTTGGTGCCATATCATCTTCATGCGCTTCTAG
>CAYOHQ010000030.1:0-15145 GCA_964403805.1 uncultured Thioalkalispiraceae bacterium
CTAATGTTTAATTCTGCAAATTTCTTACGTCTTACCGTGTTGCTTTTCAGCATGCTGGGTTTAGCTGCTTGTGGCGGTGGTGGTGGCGCCAGCGGTGTCGTTGATCCAGCTGCAACATATACTGTTGGTGGTGATATCAGTGGGCACACAGGAAACGTCAGTTTAACTTTAAATGGTGGCACAGCTATCTCTGTTAGCCCTCAAGATAATACGTTCACTTTTACAAATCAGGCACTCGATACAGGTACTGTTTATTCAGTTGATGTTACTGCACCAGATGGACAATCTTGTATTCTTACTGGTAGTGGCGGCGAAATTAAAACCAGTAATATCACTAACATCAAAGTTGAATGTAAGAATATTGTTGCCGGAACGTATTCTATTGGTGGTCATGTAACCGGACTGGCAGCCGGAACCACAGTATCTCTTTCGCTTAACGGTGGCACTCCAATCGATGTAAATGGAAGTAATCAGTTTAAATTTGATAATCAACTCTTAGGATTAGGTGATGCTTATAGTGTGGTCGTAAGCACACAACCAGCAACCTTGGAATGTAAGGGAATTGATAGTAACGGCAATGTTGCTGACAACGTTACTACTATTGTAATCGAGTGTAAGGTTCCAACTTACACAGTAGGTGGAACGGTTAGTGGTCATCGTGGCGATGTTACATTAACTTTAAATGGTGATGGTGTTAATACCGTTATAGTAGCAGCTCAAGATTCCGCATTTTCATTCAGTAATGCAGGCCAGGCTTTAAATATTGGCGCTAGCTATACTGTTACAGCAACCGATCCTAATGGACAAAGTTGTAAAGTTGATCCTGGTGTAAATAAAGGCACCATTGCACGGGCTGACGTTACCGATGTGAGTGTCGTCTGTGCCGATATTAATTATTCTATTGGTGGAAATGTCACTAATCTTAATTCAGGTAGTTCAATTAGATTAACTTTGAATAATGGTACTGATTATGTGTTATCAACAGATTCGTTGATAGCAAGCAGCGCATTTACTATGCCGACTACGGTCAATATTGATAATAACTATGCTTATAGTGTTAAAGTTAAAACACCACCTGCAGGACAAACCTGTGCTGTAACGGGGGGAGCAAATAAAAATGGCACTGGTTTTGCGAGTGCTGATGTGACTGACATAGCAATTGCTTGTACTAATCTGCCATTCAATATTAGTGGTAGTGTTACTGGTTTGAATGCAGGTAGTAGTATTAATTTAACTTTGAAGATTGCTACCGTTAGTGGCCAAGCAATCACAGTGAAAGCAAATACACCACCAACTACACCGAGTGCATTTACATTTTCGCCCAAGCAAATTATTAATATCGGTCAGTCATATGATGTGATTGCAGTTAACCCTGCAGGACAAACCTGTCAGGTTAATTTAGGTGCCAGTGTTGGTAAAGCACCGGGTGCTAATATAAGTGACATAAGTGTTGTGTGTTCAAATATTGGTTTTAAAGTCGGTGGTACAGCAGGTACATTTGCTGCTACAGGAGCTGGAACCGATAAACTGACATTATCACTCAATGGTGGTGCCAGCATAACTGTAGCACCGGGTAGTGCCTTTACTTTTCCAACTACCTTAACGATTGGAACACAGTATGATGTGGTTGTTACCAATAGTCCTACTGGGCCACCATTATTAGAATGTAGTGTAACAAATGGTTTTGGTAAAATTAAGGCAACAGATATTGCAAATGTAACCGTCAGTTGTAGTGATGTGGTTCATAAAATTGGTGGTGATATTACGGGTCTTAATGGAACAATAAAGCTATTAAATAATAATAGTGATTTACTGACAATATCTCCTGTTGCAGGAACTAATCCAACGGCTTTTCAATTTGCAAGTTCAATTGGTGAAGGTAATACATACAGTGTAACAGTTGATACGCAACCTGCTAATCAACTGTGTGAGTTTACAGCAGGAACTGCAAGTGGAACTGCATTAGTTGCAAACTTCCCAACTAAAATAATTAATACCGTTAAACTAACGTGTGTTAATGTTTATGATGTGCGTGTTAACGTTAGTGGACTTCATGGCGGAACTGTCACTTTCCTAAATGCAGGCGTTGAATATCCAGTTAGTGCAAATGGGTTATCTGATATAGTTACGGGATTAAAAGTAACAAGTCCTTACGCTGTAACAATTCGAACGACTCCAACTAGTGGTCAACCCGCTGGACAGACTTGTAGTTTAACAACCAATGCAGCGGGTCCTACGATTGGTGCAGCTGATGTAGCAATCAGTGTTGTATGTTCTGATACGCCCTATACTGTCGGCGGTACTATAACTGGAACTCTAACGGGCAGTGTTGCTATAATTCTAAGTAAGAACACTGTTGATTACGCTGCCGTCCCCTTTACGGCTGTTGGACGTTTTGATTTCCCGGCAACCCAACCTGTAGTTATCGGTGATAATTATTCTGTAAGAATCGCAACGCAACCCGCAGCAGAAACCTGTTTTGTTGATGCAGCTAAAGCAAGTGGTAAAGTTGCTACAGCTAATATCGTTGATGTTACAGTTGATTGTATAAGTAATGGCTTAGATTCAGATGGTGATACCTTGCTTGATATTAATGAGCAAGCAACATGTCCTACGACGTTAATAGACCCTTACTGTTCACTTCGGAATAATCCGGATACTGATAATGATAAACACCGCGATAATGTTGATGCTTTTCCAAATGACTTTGATGAATGGTTAGATACCGATGGTGACAAGATTGGTAACAACGCTGATCCAGATGATGATAATGATACCGTTGATGATGTGAATGATTTCTTCCCATTAGATGCAACACGTTGGGCGAAGACTGTTCTTGATTTATCAACATTAAAAGGTAACAACGGAATTAAATTCAATGGCATTAATGCTGAAGACTTTAGTGGTGTTTCCGTAAGCAGTGTTGATGTGAATGGTGATTCGATATCTGATCTTATTATCGGTGCCAGCGGTGCCAATGGTGATAACTCACTTGGTGCTGATAAAAAACCGGATCCAGGTGAAACCTATGTAATCTTTGGTAAAGATAATGTTGCATGGCCAGTCAGTTTTGATTTATCAACCCTGGATGGTAATAATGGATTTATTATTAAGGGTAATAGAGGTAATGATCGAAGTGGTGTTGCAGTTAGTGGATTAGGCGACATCAATGGCGATACAATTCCTGATTTTATTATTGGAGCAGCCGAAGCAGATACTGATAGCAATTTTGCTGGTGGAGTGACGAATGACGAAAAAGAAGCTGGTGAATCTTATGTCATCTTTGGTAAAAGTGACTGGTCAACAACACCGGTACTAAATTTATCAACATTTTCGACTGATCCAAATCCACTGCTAAGCAATACTAACGGCTTTATATTAAGCGGTGTGTCTGCTGGTGATTTAAGTGGTAATTCAGTGAAAGATGCTGGTGATATCAATAACGATGGTGTTAATGATATTATTATTGGTGCTCGTGGAAAACTATCGGCATCAACACCCGGTTATTCGTATGTATTATTCGGACGAACAACAGCATGGCCAGCTAATTTTGAATTATCAACATTGGCAGCTGATACAACAGCAGCAAATGGCTTCGTTATAAATGGTATTAATTCCGGAGACTTTAGTGGTTGGTCTGTGAGTGGTGCTGGTGATATTAATGGCGATACTTATGATGATTTACTAATTGGTGCTCGAGATGCCACTGCAGCAGGAATTGCTACAGCAGGTGAGACTTACGTGATCTTTGGTCGAGCAAGTACTGCGACCTGGACACCTACATTTAATTTATCGTCTTTAGCTGCTGGTGGTGGTGCACAGGGTTTTGTGATTCAAGGCATTTCAGTTGGTGATCAGAGTGGCTCATCGGTCAGTTCAGCAGGTGATATTAATGGTGATACAGTGGCTGATATTATCATCGGTGCACAAAAATCCGACCCTAATGGCAAAGCGACAGCTGGCGAATCCTACGTAGTATTTGGACGGGCTGTTGGTGGTGTTGCATGGCCAGCAACGTTTAAATTATCGTCTCTTGCGACTGGTGCAGGTGCAGATGGATTTATCATTCAAGGCATTGCCAGCAATGATCAAAATGGTATTGCGGTTAGTGGCCCAGGCGATGTTAATGGTGATGGAATTGATGACATTATAACAAGTGCCAGTCTTGCCGATGTTGCAACTTTCACCGATGCTGGTGAAACCTATGTTATTTTTGGCCGACCTTCTGGGACACCATGGAATTCAACGCTGGATTTATCAACATTGAGTGCAGGAACTGCCGATGGATCCATAGGCTTCGTAGCTCGTGGTATTAATATGTCAGATAATAGTGGTATTGCAGTAAATAGTGCTGGCGATTTTAATAATGATGGTTTTATTGACTTCATTATTGGCGCATCAAAAGCTGATGTTAATGGTGCAACCAGTGCTGGCGAAACATACGTGATATTTGGTTGTGATTACTTCACTGCAACTAATCTCTGTGTTACTAATTTGCCATAATAATCAAATCAAGTCTTTACTTAGAAATAAGTAAAGACTTGATATTTATTATATTTTTCTTATATTTATCAATCTGTCTTTATTCACGTAAATTACCCCAAAACACTTCAAATCTATCTGGTTTAGTCGATACTATTAAAAGTAATAGTTAACACTAATACACTAGAAAAATATCACAATCTGAAATACCATAGCTTTATTATTATAAAAGATAAAAGAGATTTTATTCATTTATGGGATATTTAGACGATTTACGTAAAAAATCAGGTTCTAAAAAAGCTGTTGAGGATCAACAGCGAATAGCACATGAAAAGCGTGAGCTTTATCATCAGGAATCGATTATTCCCGCTTTAAAAGAGCTCTATGGATATTTGAGTGAAGTGGTAGAGCACTTGAATTACCTTGAAAATGAAATATTTGTCAATTACAGCCTGGGTCCGCTCGGAAGATTAAAAGATCTCAAGCAATCTGATTATTCTTTATATGTCGATAGTCGCCAGAATATGACGACAATCATGTTGAAATTCTGTTGCAGTAAAACTGAGCCTAAAAAATTCCCTATTGAAGGTGAAAAAAATGTCAAGCGGGTTGCTGATTTCCTAAAAACCACGACACTCGAATTTCAAAATAAAAATGAGTATGACCGGGTACATACGGTGGTTCGTGCTGATTTTACCATTAAGTCTACCGTGCATATCGGGTTTGAATTTACAGCCGATATTGATAATTCCTGTATTAGCCTGAAGGTTAAGAATTTTGAGGAATTTGGAATAAAAGTCCGTCGTTTGCAGGTTGAAGATGTTAAAGCCGAATTCATGGATCATTTAGCGCGATACATTACCCATGAAGTTGATGACTTTTTTGGTCTGGATATGGAAGATGATCTCAAAGCTAAAATTCAGAAAAATTTGGCGATAGAAAGACAACAACGTGCCGAAGAGTTACAGGAAATGGAAAAGCTAAATGCTGCTGAGCAAGCGAAAGAACAAAAGGATAAAAAAGCCGGTAATGCGGTATATCAGGTTTTGAATAAATTTAAGAAAGATTGATTTTAGCTGTAAAACGCAATCCATTGCGTAACCATACGTTTACAGTATTTTAATGATGTTGCTGAGGAATAGTTTGAGCTGAATTTGGTGCTATTGATGATACTGAATTTTGCTCAATATAATCTGCCAAAGTCAAACCACTAAGAAACTCATATAATTGTTTGCTCAAACGCTGCCACATTTCATCTGTCAGTGACGGTGCTTTTGTGGTGCTGGCTTCTGCAGCAGCATCAGCATTAACAGCTTTGGTCTTATCGTCTACCGCGATAATGATATCGGCGATGGTTATCTCGTTTAGATCTTTTGCAAGGCTATAGCCGCCACGAGGACCTCGAACGCCCTTAACCAGACCATGTCGTCTTAATTGGCTAAATAGTTGTTCTAAATAGGAATTTGATATTCCCTGAGTAACAGAAATGTCTGCAAGTGTGATTGGACCTTTATTTGCTCTAAGCGCTACTTCCATCATTGCAGTAACAGCGTAGCGCCCTTTTGTTGATAGTTTCATGTTTTTTCCTTTTAATTCTCATTTATTTGGTTGGGGGGTTAAAAATAAAAGCTTGATAATTAAAAGGTATATATGACAGTTGGCGATTCGTCAATGTAACCACTCATATTTAATGAGTTTTTGTGAATTATTTTTCAATATATGATGAAACACTTATATTGAAGATAAAATCATTGATAAATCGAGCGCTTTGAGGTTTTTAGTGATAGCGCCAATCGAAATATAATCCACCCCAGTGAGGGCAATTTCATGGAGTGTGTCTATATCGACATTTCCAGAAGCTTCGAGTTTGGCTCGTTGTTGGTTGATTTTAACAGCCTGGCGTAAAATATCGGGTGGCATGTTATCAAGTAAAATTCGTTTTGCACCGGCATCGAGTGCTTCTTCCAATTCGATGAGTTTTTCGACCTCGACTTCAATTGGCAGCTTGGGAAACTGCCGTTGGGCTGCGTGAAGTGCTAATGTGATTGAGCCGGCACTTTCGATATGATTCTCTTTAATTAAAACCATATCATATAATCCAAAACGATGATTTTCTCCACCACCACAGCGGACGGCATATTTTTGAGCATCACGTAATCCGGGAATCGTTTTACGGGTATCAAGTAATTTGGCGTTAGTATTCGAAATGACTTGAGCATAGCGTTGCACGGTTGTTGCTGTGCCGGACAAACATTGTAAAAAATTGAGCGCAGTACGTTCCCCGGTTAACAATGTTCTTGCCGAACCGCTAAAAGTACATAATTCTTGGTTTTCTTTTAATACTGCACCATCCTGAATCAACCAGTGAATTCCAATGTTGGGGTCAAGTTGTTTAAACACCATATCAAACCAGGCTGAGCCGCACAATATACCGGGCTCTCGGCAAACAACCGTGGCATGGGCTTGGCGTTCACTTGTTATTAATTCTGCGGTAACGTCGCCATTACCAATATCTTCTTGTAAAGCAATTTTTACTTGTTGTTTTATACTTTCAATTGATGGTAAAGGAACTGGCATTATAATTTTTTAAATAGTCATCAGTTTGCTAAGGGTGGCAGTGTGCTAACAGGATCTTCAATGTCAGTAGTGCTAGAGTCAACAGTATTTTTATCCATTATTGGCTCTGCTTTTTTGTTGTCGGTAACAGTCGCCGGTGTTTTTTCAGGAATAGTTTCTGTGGCAGGTGCTACTTTTACTACAGGAGCTTCTGTTTTAATACTCTCTGTTTTGACTGGCGTTTTAGTTTCAGCTACTGTGGATTTGGTTTTAGGTGGTTGCTGTATATTGCTGTCCTGAGCTACATCGTCATTAGCATTAAATTCTGGCATATCAACATCAACATAATCCTGACTAGGAACATTTTCCTGGGTTTGATAGTTAATAATCATCATATCCATGATGACGTGTTTTAACTCTTTATCGAGTTGGGTCGTTAATATTTCCTGTGATTTTTTGATTAGCGAATCATGATCTTTTGCTGTTGCATTAAAGGACCATTGATATTGACCGCGATTAGATTCATCGCCCTGATGCTGTAATGTTATAAATAGAACACCTTGCACAAATAGATCAGCAGATATTGCTGATGTTGGTGATTCATCAATTTTTAATTCCACCACTAAGTGATTTTTAGAGATTTTATTATTGTTTCTTATAAAATTTGCAGAATCGAGACTGTTTTTGATTATAGTTTCAAAGTCTAGCTCTTTAAGAGAGTCTTTCGGATTTTTAATATCGACTTGTAAGTTAATTCTGGCCTGTAATTGATCCCGAATTTTAGATAAACGTTCGACATTGTATTGACTTGGAATATCATTATCGCTGGTTATTATTTTTAGTACTGGTTTTAAAGCAAGTCGATTAGTTTGAGCATTAACGGCGCTGTCGATATAGCTGGTTTGTTCTAATAAATCGGATGTTTCTTTAGCCAACTCAAAAAACTGATAGGTCAGTTCATCTAATGCCAGCATTTTGCTGTAAATAAAAGATGCGGCCTTGTTTCGTGAAAGATAGGCAAGCACGTGAGTTTGATTGGCGTCAGTATCAATCCAGGCTTGCTCGAATTCGATTTGATTAAATATGATGTTCGTTTGTGGGCTCAGTTCGTCAGAAGAGGAGACAGATTTAAATTGTCGCGTAATTTTTAGAGAGGCATTAATTTCAGCTACTTCTACATTTAAACCGATACCATGTCCTAATAAATAATCTGTAGTGTTGTAATAGCTGCTTTTCCCTTCAACCCAGGCTGGAATTGGAGTAGTACTGCAACTCGAAATAACGAGAACTAAAAATACAATACTGCTTCGAGTTACGATGTTACTCATTACCACTATCCCTTTAAAATAAATTTTTTTTATATTTTTTATTTAGTATAACTTATTTGCTTGTAATCGGGGCGAATAGAGTCGTTACTTTTATAATAATTATTAATAATAGAGTCGATAATTACTTATAGTGATTTTCAAAATAATGGTCACTTAAACGTTTTACAAATGTTGCTAACAGTAATAACGAAATAATATTGGGGATGGCCATCAATAAGTTAGTTATATCAGCAATATTCCACACTAATTCCAGTTTGACAGTCGAGCCGATTAAAATAAAAAATACAAAGACAATTCGATAAGGTAGAACTGCTACTTCACCAAATAAAAATTTAATCGCACGATCACCGTAATAAGACCAGGCAACCATCGTTGAAAAAGCAAATAAACTTAAACTAAAACCAACCACATAACCACCAAAGGCATTGAGCGATTCACTAAATGCCGAAGCCGTTAATGCGGCACCGGTTAAATCATCAGGACGATCAATGTATGTGCCGCTAACAATAATAACCAGTCCGGTTAAGGTACAAATAATGATGGTATCAATAAAAGGTTCGAGCATTGCAACCAAACCTTCCCGAACCGGTTCATTGGTTTTTGCTGCCGCATGTGCGATTGGCGATGAACCCAGTCCGGCTTCGTTTGAAAACACACCTCGAGCGACACCCCAACGAACGGCTTCACCAATAACGGCACCACCAATAGAATAGGGGTTAAATGCGTAATAAAAAATGGTAGAAAATGCAGCAGGTATGTCAGCTAAATGATTGAGTAAAACCAGCAGTGCGGCAAAAAAATAAATAATCGCCATAAATGGCACCAGATAACTGGCTGTTTTTGCAATTCGTTTTACGCCGCCAATAATAACCAAACCAACCAGTACCGCCAAAATAATTCCAATGCCGAATTTAAGCGGAGCTCCATCTTCACTCCGCATGAACGGCACTAAATAACTGATACCATCAACGACTGAATTGGCTTGCACTAAATTACCAATTCCAAATGATGCAATAACAGCAAACACTGCAAATATAATGGCCGTAGTGCGCATATTAAGCGCATTCAACAGCGTATACATCGGGCCACCGGCAACATTACCTTCAGGATCAATATTGCGAAACTTCACCGCAAGAGTACACGAGGTAAATTTAGTTGCCATACCAACAAAAGCGGTCATCCACATCCAGAATAATGCACCGGGACCGCCGAGTGAAATGGCCGTTGCAACACCGGCAATATTACCCGTTCCAACGGTGGCGGATAATGCGGTTGATAAAGCCTGAAAATGATTGACCTCACCTTCGTCCTCCGGGCTATCGTATTTTCCTCGAACTAACTGGATTGCATGTTTAAAACCGCGTATCTGAATAAGCCCCATTCGAACCGTTAAGAATAAGCCGGTGAGTAAGAACAACCCTAAGGTGAGCATATTGTTCCAGAGCAGGCCATCTATCGCACCAGTGCAGTCAGTGAGTAACGCCATTACTGTATCGGAGTTATCTGCGGAACAATTTTCGGCTATTTTTGTATACCAGTGGGCCATCGTATCTCTCCATTTTTATTGTTATTATTATTTGCTGGCAACCGTTATAACGATTATTTTAGCTAAAGACCAGTGACTATTTCGATATTGTAGTTAATTTACACACTGTTTCAGTTTGATGATATATGATATATATAAGGTATACATCAGAGCATAAAAATAATAATCACAATAAAACCAGTAGAATTTGATGAAAATTGATAAAAGCAGCGGTAAGATTCAAGGCATCCATTATATAGCGTCTCCTAATTACGATTCTCGACCAAACCCGGACGATATCAGTTTAATCGTAATCCACGGCATCAGTATTCCACCGGGACGATTTGGAGATGGCTATATTGAACAATTATTCACCAATAGTCTGTCGATCACCGAACACCCACATTTTCAAGAGATCATTAATTTACGCGTTTCTGCTCATTTGCTAATAAATCGAGACGGGATATTAACGCAGTTTGTGCCATTCGATAAACGTGCCTGGCACGCCGGAGAATCAAAATACAAAGGTCGTGAAAACTGCAATAATTTTTCTATCGGGATTGAGTTAGAAGGAGTAGATGATATTCCTTATACCGAAGAACAATATGCCCAGCTCGCAGAAGTTCTGCAGAATTTGTATGATTTGTATCCATTACTGTCAAGGGATACTATGGCAGGGCACAGTGATGTTGCACCCGGTCGAAAGACCGACCCCGGACAAGCATTTGACTGGGAGTATCTTGGTTTAAAGTTAGATATACTCGAGAAATCATCAATGTCTTAGCTTGTTGTAGCTAATGTATTATAATAGATTGACGCTATTTACTAATCAGGAATACCCAGTTACATATGAGTTTAATAACGATATTATTCAGCCTTGCTATCGAGCGGTTTTTTGGAAATCTGGATCATTTACGGCAATTTGCCTGGTTTGATAGCTACTCTGATTTTGTATTTAAAAAATTAGAATCGTATTCGTTTCGAGATGGTCCATTAGGATTGATCGTAATAGTGGCTGGAATAGCGATACCGATTTGGACTATTTTCTATTACGCACTTAAAGATGTCGAAATGATCAGTTTAACAGGATTAATAATTGCCGTTATTACTGTTCTCTATTGTTTGGGGCCAAAAGATCCGACTCGACAGGTTAAACGCTATATTGATGCACTTGATTCTGGCGAACAAGCCGATCAGGAAGCCGCAGCATTGTATGCCGGTAAGTTCTTAAATGCAGAGCTTAATGATAATCCTGCTATTGTTGCACAAGATGTTAAACAGCGTTTGTTTATTGCGGCAAATGATCGAATCATTGGTGTATTTTTTTGGTTTGTATTACTCGGGCCACTCGGTGCCGTATTATTTCGGATGGCCTGTTTATTAAAAGAAAGAGAAGACACAATCAATACGGGTTATGCAAAAGCCGCACATGATTTTTACGACATCATGATATGGCCAAGTGCCCGAATTTGTTTACTGGGTTTTGCCGTTGCTGGCAGTTTTATCGGAGCATTAAGCCATTTATCCGAATGGTCTGCACTGTGGAAACGCGACAGCAATGAAATTTTGGTTAAATCCGGGTTAGGTGCATTGCACGATGAATCGTATAAAAAAGTTATAAATCCAGAAGCCGAGCCCGATATTGAATCTGTAAAAGAAGCATTGTCACTAACGCAACGAACGGCTATCGCTTTATTAGCAATTCTTGCAGTATTAACCATGGTGGGTTGGCTCACTTAATTCAAATAGTATTTCCAAATGAAAACCTTAATTCTTGGCGGTGCTCGTTCCGGTAAAAGTCGTTATGCTGAACAGCTGATTTTAGGCAGTAACTTGCAAGCCATCTATATTGCCACAGCAACAGCAGATGATCCTGAGATGGCGGAACGAATTAAAAAACATCAACAACAACGTGGTGCTCAATGGCAAAATATTGAAGAGCCGATAGACATTATTAAAATTTTACGGCAAACAGCCAGTAATAAAAATGCAGTGTTAGTAGACTGCCTGACATTATGGCTTAGCAATTTATTACTTAAAAATGAATCAGAAAAAGAAAAATCACTAACAAAAGTAGAACAACAAATTGATGAGTTAATTAAAACAATAAAAGAATTAGAAGGTGATATTATTTTTGTCAGTAACGAAGTCGGTTTAGGCATTGTTCCTTTGGGCGAGCTATCACGGCAATTTTGTGATTTTGCCGGCCACCTTCATCAACAATTAGCAAAACAATGTGATCAAGTTATTTTTATGGTTGCCGGGATTCCTCAAATTATAAAAGCACCAAGTAATGAAAAATTAAAACAGGAATAAAAAAGTGAACGAATGGATTAAAAGCCCGATAAAAGAAATTGACCCGTCATTATATGAATTGGCGCGTAATCATCAACTGCAATTAACTAAACCACCAGGGTCACTAGGCGCATTGGAAGACATTGCAATTAAATTTGTGGCATGGCAGGGCACTATATCCCCTATAATTGAAAATCCAATTATTGCCATTTTTGCTGCAGACCACGGTATTGCCAATGAAAATGTTTCGGCATTTCCACAAGCCGTAACAACCGAAATGATTCGCAATTTTTCGAATGGCGGAGCAGCAATTAGTGTGATCGCCGAAAGTTTGAATATTCCGTTACACGTGATTGACATGGGCACAATCAATGCAGAAAAAATTGCAACTGAACATTTAAAAGGTGTAATCTCTAAATATATAGCAGCAGGAACCAAAAATTTTGCGCTCGAGCCTGCAATGTCTCGAGAGGAATGTCATAAAGCATTACGCGCCGGTGCTGAGTTTGTAATGCAGGCAAAAAATAATTCTGTTGATGTTTTCATTGGTGGAGAAATGGGGATAGCAAACACCTCATCCGCAACGGCAATTGCCAGTGTCTTGCTTAATAAACCCGTGTCAACATTAGTAGGGCCGGGCACCGGGCTGGATAAAGCAGCAATCAAAAATAAATCCGCAGTCCTTCAAACGGCAATTGATTTGCATCAGGCTAATTTTTTAAATGAAGCCGGTGAAGTTGATCCAATATCAGTGTTACAAACTGTGGGTGGTTTTGAAATAGCAGCATTAGCCGGAGCCTATCTATCTTGTGCTCAATATGGAATTCCTGTTTTAGTCGATGGTTTTATTTGCAGTGTTGCCGCATTAGTAACAACACGCATTGAACCAGCAGCAATAGAATGGATGTGTTTTACCCACCAATCAGCAGAACCTGGACATAAAATACTATTAGATGCATTAGAAGCCAAACCATTATTAAGTCTGGATATGTGTTTGGGCGAAGCGAGTGGTGCCGCACTCGCTTTAGCAACAATTAAATTAGCAATTAATCTGCATAACAATATGGCAACGTTTGAACAAGCAGCTGTTAGTGAAAAAAAATAATTTAGCATGTCGATTGTGCCGCATACTATTATTGATTTAATCCGACATGGCGAAACCATCAGTGGCTCGTGCTATCTGGGCAGCACCGACAGCATATTAAGTGAAAAAGGCTGGCAGCAAATGCGCGGCGCGGCACTTGGTTATGCACCATGGGATACCATAATCAGTTCCCCCTTAAAACGTTGCAAAGCCTACGCCGAAGAATTATCAGCAACAAATAATATACCTTTAATAATAGAACAAGCCATTCAAGAAATTCACTTCGGTGTTTTTGAAGGTAAAACAGCCAAAGACCTGATGCAACATAACCCGGATGCCTTAAAAAAATTCTGGGCCGACCCGGTAAAAAACACACCACCCAATGGTGAACACTATTCTGTTTTTAAAAATAGAATATTAGCAGCATGGAAAGGCATTATAACAAAAGTAATTAATAAACACGTGTGCGTGGTAACCCATGCCGGTGTTATTAGAACCATCGTGCAACAAGTATTAGGGATGCCGGATAATAATTTATTTAAACTCGATATTAAACACGGTGGTATCACCCGAATAGAACTCAATGGTATAGCACTCGAGGCAACACCAAGACTATTATTTTTAAACAGTAAATTATGATAAAGCCATTTCGAATAGCCGTTCAATTCTTAACTCGAATCCCCGTTGGTAATTTAGATGAAATTAAATCTAAGGAGCAAGGGGATTCACTGCTTTATTATCCTTTAGTGGGTTTTATCATCGGCGTAATACTGTATGCAATTTTATTATTAGTTCAACCACTATCTGATTTTTTATCAGCTGGAATTGCATTAACCGTGTGGGTGCTATTAACCGGTGGCTTACATCTTGATGGTCTGGCGGACAGTGCCGATGCCTGGTTGGGTGGCACTAAAGGTGATAAAGACGAGATAAAAGTCCGCAGTATTGAAATAATGAAAGATCCCAACTGTGGGCCGGCCGGGGTGTTCTGGATAGTAATCGTTTTAATGTTAAAATTTTCAGCGCTAGTCGAGATGTCACAATCCAGTATTTATGTGATTCTACTGGTCCCGGTTATTGGCCGTAGTATGGTGGTTTTACTTTTTTTAACAACACCTTATATAAGTAAATACGGTATCGCCAGTCAACTGGCCGAGCATATTCCCCGAAAAATAGCGTATGTCGTGTTGGGTAATGTAGCTTTAATTATTATGCTAACAAACTTATACGGTACATTTATTATAATCGCTATGATATTTGTGATGATTTTCTTGCGACAGTTGATGATGAAGCGATTAGAGGGAATGACAGGTGATACCGCTGGTGCATTAATCGAAATAACGGAAAGTGTGTCGCTAGTGTTATACTTATTAATTGCGAATTTAAGCTTATAGTTGGAAAATAACAGGCTTTATTATCACGGATTGTTTAAAATAAAGGTAGTTTTTGGTCAAATCTCGGTATTTTGTCTCAAAACAACACAATTTCTTGATTTGTTAAGCTGAATTTAAGGTTTGTTTTTTATACTATTGTACTTATTTTAATCAATTTGGATGTATCAATGACTAAGAGCCCGGCACGCCTATTAACCTTATTTTCTATATTATTATTAACAATCTCCATGAGTGTCATGGCTACCAGTAGTCAAGAAGCGCCGAAATTTTCATTAAAAACGGATTCAGGCACAATTTCACTAGACAAGTTACAGGGCAAGGTCGTTTACCTTGATTTTTGGGCCTCGTGGTGTGTGCCATGCCGAAAATCCTTCCCATGGATGAATGAGATGCATGCAAAATACGCATCAAAAGACCTGGTGGTGTTAGCAATTAATCCTGATAAAGAAGAGAAGCTGATAGCAAAATTATTAAAACAATA
>CAYOHQ010000031.1:0-15001 GCA_964403805.1 uncultured Thioalkalispiraceae bacterium
TTTTTTTTGGCTGGAGACCCCTCTTCCGATCTTGACTAAGTAATACTAACAGCAGTAATAAAGCTATTCGTTTAGCTACCGGGTCGTATTCTGTAAACAGGAGTTTAAAGATAAGTAAACCTACAAATAGAAATGTTATCACGGCACCCATGCGATGCATGATATGAATAGTGACATTCGCCTCATTGTTAAGCACACCACCTTCGTAATCTTTTCGGCCCTCTTCCAATGCCTGCCAGGGGACGAATGCTTCAGCAAAATCGAGTTCGGGTAGCCATTGCTGCTGACAAGTTGGAAAATCAGGACAACTCAAAGCTGCATAATTTGCACTCGTCCAGCCACCTAAACTGATTTGAATGGCAACGACAATTAACGAGAGCAAGGCTAACTTTTGTAATGATAAAAGTGATTTTTCGGTTATACGTTTTGCACTAATGACATCACTGTACCGAAGTAACTGCCAAACCAATAAACTGATGATAGTCATACCACCGAGTAAATGCCCCATCACAATAATTGGTTTTAGTAATAATGTGACCGTCCACATTCCAAGTAGCCCTTGAAAAATAACCAACCCAACTAATACTACCGGAATAAATACCGGTTGCTTTTTATCTTTACGTCGGCGAAGTGCCATGAAAGCCATTATCACAATGATAAAACCAAGGGTTGAAGCAAAATAACGATGCACCATTTCTTTCCAGGCTTTCGCTGCTTCTACGGGTCGATCAGGATAGGCTTGATTTGCTTTTGCTACATCGGTTGCATGTTCCGGTACACCGATGTGACCATAACACACTGGCCAGTCGGGGCAACCCAATCCGGCATCGGATAAACGTGTGTACGCGCCCAACACAATCACAACAAAAGCCAATACCACGGCGAATACATTTAAATATTGGAATGCGCGATTTTTCATATCTCTAACTTGTGTAACCTCGTTATCCTACTAGGGATACTTTGAGTAATAACTCAATATCTTTTGCCATACCGCGGGGATCAAATCCTGGCTCGTATTTCATCATTAGATTTCCAATTGGATCAACTAAATAGATTCGATTTGCTGTGTCAGCAGATGCGCCATTTTCAATTCTAAAGCTATTAAGTAAATTGACTTTAGCCGCTTCATTAACTCGAACTACTTTCATGCCCTGGTTATCAAGCAATATATTTTTTAGTGATGCACTCGGAGAATCACCGAGCATGATATATAGGCGTTCAATACGGGCATGTTCACCTTTTTGTCCTAACCGGGATTGACGAATATTGTATAAGTTAGTTGAACATAATTTATCACATTTTGTTTGTCCAATGTAAACCATCACCCATTTACCAACCATGTCTTTGATTGTAAATGAATTGCCATCCAGTGTTTCCAAAGCTAAATCGGTGATTGGTCTGGCTGGAACAATTAGATCACCATTATTTTTTGTTCCCCAGGGTCGCCATGTGTCAGCATTGTTAATTAGTAACCATGCAATAAAAACTGAACCAAAAAACATTAAAATTAATATAATTAATTTAGTTCTATTTTGATTACGTTCTTTTGTTGATACTTGTTGATTCACATGACACCTATTTAAAATTTAATTTATTTTTTTAGTGTTGACAGCAATAAAAATTAAAACCAATACCAATGCCAAACTAAACCACTGCATAGCATAACTGGTATGGGTATCCGGTGAAGAAGAAATAAATTTCCATTCACGTTTAAATTGTTTATCAAGCTTATTCATTTTATTTTTCGATTTATCCAACAAAATTATTAATGGTTGAATTTCAATATTCAATAAATTGGATAACTGTTTTGGTGAAGTCCATTGCACTACTAATGGCCAGTTCACCTTATCAAAACTCTTGTCGCTTAAGGAATAAACATTATCCAGATTTGTTTTTATACGACCTGATATTAAAATTTTTCCATCGGGTAACTTAACACTGGGTAGTTCCTGTCGTGATTGCCCCATTGAGATCCATCCTAAATTAACCAATACGGATTTACTGCTGTTGCTCACCAAAAAAGGGCTAACAACATAATAACCGACTTTCCCAAAAACTATTTTGTTATCAACATAAATCAGGTGCTCTTGATCAAACTGACCTTCTAATTCTATATGTTGATAGCGTGAATTTTCAATATCATTTTTAGCGGGTAACGAACGTAAAGATTCTGAGTTCATTTTTTTTGTTACTGCCGCTAAAATAACGCTTTTTTGATCTGCCCTATCGAGTTGCCAAAATCCGAGTGATATTAATATCGGTAATACCAGTAGTGTCACTAAAGTTGGTATTAAAGTTGGCTTAAACTCACGTGTTCCCAATTTCATATTCAACTCTGTACTTGTCTTAAATATATCACTTGGCTCTGCTCCCGGTTATGCTGTTATAATTAGGTAACACTGATTTCCCGAGGCGATAAATATGAAATACATCATTCTTACTTTATTAGCACTAATCCTTGCCAGTTTAGGCGGTGCGTTATATTCCATGGTTAAAGATAAAGGCCAGTCAAAAAGAACTGTTAAATTCTTGTCTATGCGAATTGCCCTATCTATCGGATTGTTCTTAATCCTCATAATCGGTATTGCTACGGGAATTATCGTGCCACACGGTACGCCGACCTAAACCCATAACGGAAAAAAAAGCGCCGCTCTAACAAGCGACGCTTTCCATGCATTATTCTATCTGCACTGCTTCTGGTTACAAAACATAAACGAAGATAAACAATCCTAACCATACCACGTCAACAAAATGCCAATACCAGGCAGCTGCTTCAAATGCAAAATGATGTTCATGACTAAAATGCCCTTTCATTGCGCGGAACATAATAACAGACAGTATGATTGCGCCCATTGTGACATGAAATCCATGGAAGCCTGTTAACATGAAGAATGTCGAGCCATAAATACCACTGGTTAATTTTAAACCGTGTTCATAAGCTTCTCCGTATTCTTCAATTTGTAAAAATACGAACAGGAACCCAAGTGCTACAGTAGCAAATAACCAGAAAATCAGTTGTGGTCGTTGTGCTTTTTTCAAAGCCCAATGTGCAAATGTTACAGTTACACCTGATGTTAATAATATTAGCGTATTAATAGCCGGGACATGCCATGGGTCAATAACAGCCTCCGGTTTTGAGAATGCTTTATGGCTTGTACCTAGAACTGTATCCGCATTGGTGTGCAATGGTGACTCAATTAATGGCCATACATCTTTGAAGTTACTCCAAAGTTCCACATGCGTCATCGCATTATTACCTGCACCGGATAACCATGGCACTGAAAAGTTACGAGCATAAAATAAAGCACCAAAAAATGCGGCGAAAAACATCACTTCAGAAAAGATGAACCACATCATGCCCATTCGAAAGGAAACATCAACTTGATCATTATATTGACCAGTTTCACTCTCTTTGATTACCGTTCCAAACCAACCGAACAACATGAATATTAGAATCGCTAATCCAATATACATTGGAATAAAACTTCCTAAATGACCATCGTCAGTCTGGTTTACCAATGCGTTAGCAAAACCACCTAACAGAAAAAAGAACGCAACTGAACCGGTTAGTGGCCAGTGACTTGGTGTTGGTAGATAATAACTGCCTTGTGCTTGTGACATGTGATGCCTCTCTTATTTTTTCTACTAAATTATCGTAGGTATTTACTGTTATTTATTTAAATTATTTACTGCTTATCGCCGCCACTTTTTTATGCGTAAGTGATTCGCTATTTGTCAATTTTTTTGCCGGACCTACCGTTTTACCATTTACAGTGGTATCAAAAAAAGTGTAGCCCAAGCTTAATGTTGTATATCGTTTTGGAAGTTTTGGATTAACCACAAACTTCAACAACATTTCAACTTCTTCACCAGCCTTTAACGTTTGCTGGGTAAAACAAAAACATTCCATCTTGGTAAAATATTTAACCGCTAGTCCGGGTACTAAACTGGGAACCGCTTGTCCGGTTATATCCTCTTTAGAACGATTTTTAGCGTAAAATTTTATTTCATTGATTTCACCGGGATGTATTATCAGTTGTTTTTGCATTGGATAAAAATCCCAGGGCAAATTCTTGTTAACAGTCCCTAAAAACTCGACTTTAATATTACGACTGATATCAACATGCTTTACCATCTCAGCAACTTTTTTGTTTGCTGCTGCCACATCGTAATCACCCGATTCAATCTCGGTAAACTTGCCATTTAACCCAAACGCATCACAAATAACGTTATACAAAGGGATCATCGCAAATCCAAAACCAAACATACCGATAACAACCAAACCCAGTATGCTAATAGTTTTTTTATGCATTACCGGTTACTCACCATATAAATAAAACCCAAATAAAAACTGGCTGCAATTACCACCAACAAAACGATGGTTAAATTTTTAGTTCGTTTTTTATTGTCTGTTGTCATATGCTTCGTTTCTTTTTTATTAACCCACCTTTTCAGATGGGTTAATTCGCACTATTTACTTAATTTCTGGTGGTGTTACAAAAGTATGGTATGGCGCTGGTGAGGCTATTGTCCATTCCAGACCTTCGGCACCTTCCCAACACTGATTGCTTGCTTTTTTACCACCTTTAATTGTTTTAATAATGATAATCAAGAAAAACACTTGAGATAAACCAAATACAAAGCCGCCAATTGAAGACCAGAAGTTCCAGTCAGCAAATTGTAAAGCATAATCCGGAATACGACGAGGCATACCGGCTAAGCCTAAGAAATGTTGTGGGAAAAATAATACATTCACCGATATAACTGACACCCAGAAATGTATTTTGCCTAATCGTTCATCAATATAATGACCACACCATTTCGGCATCCAGTAGTAAACCGCAGCAATAATTCCAAACAATGCACCAGTTACCAACACATAATGGAAATGCGCTACTACGAAATAGGTATCATGGTATTGAAAGTCTACTGGAGCTACACCTAACATTAATCCGGTAAAACCACCTATGGTAAACAAGAATACAAATGCGATAGACCATAACATCGGTGTTTCAAATGTCATCGAGCCTTTCCACATTGTTGCAGTCCAGTTAAATACTTTCACTGCTGTCGGAACAGCAATCATTACCGTTGCATACATGAAGTATAGTTCACCGGCTACTGGCATGCCCACCGTAAACATATGATGCGCCCAAACAATAAACGACAAGAATGCAATCGCTGCTGTTGCATAAACCATTGATGCATAACCAAATAGTGGTTTACGTGCAAACGTTGGAATAATTTGAGAAACGATACCAAAGGAAGGCAAAATCATAATATACACTTCAGGATGACCGAAGAACCAGAACACGTGCTGAAACATAACCGGGTCACCACCACCTGCTGCATCAAAGAAGCTGGTACCGAAATATTTATCCGTTAACATCATGGTTACCGCGCCGGCAAGAACAGGCATAACGGCAATCAACAAGAATGCAGTAATTAACCATGTCCAGCAGAACATTGGCATTTTCATTAATGTCATGCCAGGTGCACGCATATTAAGGATCGTTGCAATAATGTTAATTGAACCCATAATGGATGAGAAGCCTAAGATATGAACCGCAAAGATGAAAAATGCAAGTTTGTCATATTGACCTGATAGTGGCTCATAGAATGTCCAACCAAATGCAGGCCCTTGTCCAGCTAAGAAATCTCCGCCCATAAACATTGGAGAAACTAACATAGTTGCTGCAACGGGTAATAACCAAAAACTCCAGTTATTCATTCGAGGCAAGGCCATATCCGGAGCACCAATCATCATTGGAATTAACCAGTTAGCCAAACCAACAGTAGCCGGCATAATGGCACCAAACACCATGATTAAGCCATGCATGGTTGTCATCATATTAAAGAACTGTGGGCTCACTACTTGCATACCGGGTAGTAGTAACTCAGCCCGTATAACCATGGCCATGGCACCACCGGTTAATAGCATAATGAATGAGAACCAAAGGTATAAAGTACCAATGTCTTTATGATTTGTTGTAAATAACCAACGGGTTATACCAGAAGGTGCGCCGTGGTCGTGATGATCGTCATGTGTTGTTGTTGCTGTACTCATTTTTTAATCCTCCGAGCCACGCGTTAGCGTGCTGCCTTAATGTCTGATGGTTGAACAATGTCGCCAGTTTTATTGCCCCAGGCATTACGTTCATATGTGATAATTGCAGCCAGTGTTAAATCGTCTAACTGTGCACCGAAAGCCGCCATCATTGGATTTTTCTTACTACCGTTCATAACCACATCAAGGTGGGCTGCTACTGGACCAGTGGCAACCTTGCTAGCTTTTAATGCAGGAAACGTTGGTGGTAAGCCTGCACCATTAATTTGGTGACAACCAGAACAGTTAGTATTATAAGCTTTTTCACCTTTTTTCATTAGTTCAGCCAGTGTGAAAGTCTTATTTGAATTCGCAGCTGCAGCAGCACTGTCTGCTTTTTGCGTAGTTACCCAACTTGCGTAATCAGCATCAGAAACGACATTAACAACGATAGGCATAAAACCATGATCTTTACCGCAAAGTTCCGCGCATTGGCCACGGTAGGTACCAATTTTTTCTGCTTTAAACCAGCTTTCATTAATAAAACCGGGAATCGCATCACGTTTAATCGCTAGTTCGGCAACCCACCAGGCGTGTAATACGTCTTTTGATGTAGTTAAAATACGAATTTTTTTATTCACCGGAACAACAACTGGTTTGTCAACATTCAACAAATAATGATCCACTTTTGTTAAATCTGCATTTGCACCTAATTGACGTGCTTTATTACTGTCTTCAGCCAAGGTACTAAAGAAACTAAGATCGTCTTCATGATAATTGTATTGCCATTTCCACTGATATCCTGTCGCGGTAATGGTGATATCTGAATTTGAGCTATCTTCGTATTTAAGTAAGGTTGATGTTGCTGGAATCGCAATAATGATTAATATAATTAACGGAATAACTGTCCAGATAACTTCAACTGTTGTGCTTTCGTGAAATTGCTCAGCAACAGCACCTTTGGATTTTCGATGGTTTATGATTGAATAAATCATAACACCAAATACAGCAATACCCGCTATAGTTACAATCCAAAATACGATCATGTGCAGGTTATAAATTTCAGCACCCAGTTTTGTAACACTCTCTGGCATATTTAATTGGCTATATGCTGCAAATGCGCTTGCCGGACCGAGTAACATGATTGTTAAAATCATGCGATACACTGTGGCAGTTAAGTTTCGTATGGACATACGTCTACCTCTTTATTGAGTTATATTTATTAATTTTAAAAACTTCTTTTACGTAACATCATTCATGTCAGCTTGAATGGCATTACTCTAATTCTGTAGCAAATTTACTATTTGCTTATTCAGATATGAGCTTGTTTTTAGAACAAGTAGCCCCATATTCGTAGTTAAGTTATTCTTAATTCTAATTAACCAGTATTTCTTGACTTAGTTATAGTCTCGAGAACTATAGCCTATAAATAATAGTATCGAGAACGACACAATAACCATTTCAAGTGGAAATGGATGCTAAATCATGTCGCTACTTAGAGCAATATAAAAGTTAAAATAACCATATAATTAATTAATATATTCGATTTTTCTAATATAATAATATTATTATATGTTTTCTTTAATATTAACAATAACTTATTTAACAATAATATCAAGTTAACTGTAATTGTTTAGTGCTGCGAACCATACACATTTTCCAGAATTAACACAATATAGTGTTCAGAATAAATATCTGATATGACATTATGGATTTATAATAAATGATCTAGATCAATTACTTCATCTGCAATCACATTATTTTCTAAATTATCGATATCACGACACAGGGAAAACTGTGCAAGCAATGGCACTGATAATTGCTGTTGTAAAAACTGAATTTGTTCCCTGGAATTTAATAAGCCGTATTCAACATTGTTTGCAACCCAACCAGCAAATTGACACTGACTATCATATATAGAGTAATAGCTTAATTGAGCATGGTTTAAACACCCCAAACGTAAACCTACAACTAACACGACTGGTAATTTCATCTGTTCTGCTAACGTTGCAACACTGAACACCTCATTCGTTTCTACATTTAGCGGCACTTGCCAACCACCAACACCTTCCACAATCACTACCTCTGCAAGAGAGCATAGTTCGTTAAATGCCTCTAAGATAACCGAGGCTTGTATAACCACACCAGATTGTTGTGCTGCCAGATGAGGCGCTATCGCAGGCTCAAAACAATAAGGGTTAATCAAATCATAAGGCACTTGAACACTACTGGCTTGTTGCAGTTTCAGTGCATCGTCGTTTCGCAAGCCCATTTCGGTTTGAGGTGCACCACTCGCTACCGGTTTCATTGCAACGCATGAAATCGATTGTGCTTTTAATTGCGCCAGGATTCGTTGAGTAACATAGGTTTTACCGACAGCAGTATCGGTCCCGGTAATAAATAATCCTCTGGGTTTCTTATTATTTGATTTCATTTAATGAAATAGTAAATGCCTGTGCTGCATCCTGTGAGGACGACAATGAAGTCTTGTGTTGTTTATTTGGTGCAATCCAGGCATGGCCATAAACGACTTCATAGCTTAGTGGTAACACACCATCTACTCTAAATTTTTCATATGCCTGCTTTAACTTTTCCAATTGACCTTTACCCGTTAGACCATGATTACGGGTACTATTAATATTATGGGCACCAACACTTTTTAAATCACGCATTAGATCAAAAATATTTTTATAGGTTAGCGTTAACATTTCCATATCCAAAACCGGATCAGCTAATTGTGCAGCCAGCATTTCATCGCCCATGTCATGCATATCAACAAATTGATTCACATGGCTAAAATTATCGACTTCAGACCAGGCTGCACGTAATTCATTTAATGAATCAGGCCCAAAACTGCTGTACATAAGCAACCCATTTGGTTTTAGTACGCGATAAAACTCGTTAAAAACCTGCTTCAAATCCGGACACCATTGCAATGTTAAATTAGAAAAAATAAAATCAACACTGCTTTCCTGAAATGGTAAACAAGCTGCATCAGCACAAGTAAATGAAATTTGCTTTTTCAATTTCTGAAAAAAATTCATTTTATTTTTTGTCGCTTGTAACATTAAATCTGCAATATCTAATGCGATTACATGACTCGATGGATATAACTTTTTAAGTAATTTAGTACAATAACCTGTGCCCGAACCAATTTCCAAAATTATATTGGGTTCAAGTTTAATAAAATCGAGTTTATCTATTAAGCGATCAGCAATTTCACGTTGTAACACTGCATGTTCATCATAGCTTTCTACAGCCGCATTAAACGACTCACGAACTTGAGTAGTTTCAAAATCGGGTTTGTTATTTGTGTTATTATTGTTCATCTAAAAATTCATTTATAATGTCTAAAAATTGCGGTTCATGTGATAAAAATAATCCATGAGCTGATTTTTCTATTATTTTATATTCCGCATTTGGAAATAATTTAGCACTGTCTTTAATAGCATTAACTAATACAATTTGATCTTGTGTCCCGCCAATTAATAAACATTGTTGTGTAATATCTGCAACACGATCTCGAATATCACTATTTTGTAAAATAACCAGGCCACTTTTTAATGCATCATGATTAGGCTCACCTCGGGTAAAAATTTCCTGTCGCAGTAAACGTAATTGCAACATAGCTAATTCATCACCCAGAACTTGTAATGACAAAAATCGTAATACGGTCTTACGATAATCTTCTTGCATCGATACGTGAAATACCGATAACAGGGATTCATCAATACCATTTTTCCAATTGACGGCATAAACAAATTTAGGGATGGATGCAACTAAAACCAGCTTAGACACTAATTCAGAATCGCGTAAACAAATATTTTGTGCTATCAAACCGCCTAACGACCAACCAATTAATATTACGTTGTGTAACTTGCGATCACGAAATTCAGAAATAACGCTATCGGTTACTTCATCCAGATTATAAACGCCATTTTCTTCACGGCTAAAACCGAAACCAGGCAAATCAACGATATGAACCCGATATTGTAGTTCCAGTTTTTTAACTAATGAATCAAATACACCACCGTGCATCGCCCAACCGTGCAATAGAACCAGATCCTGACCTTGCCCGACACTATTAACATACATGTGTTTGTAACTCCGGTAGTAATTGTTCTAGTGACAATAACAAAGTATTAATGTGTTCTTCTGTGTGATTTGCGCAAAGTGTAATTCGTAATCGTGCGCTATTATTAGGAACTGTTGGAGGCCGAATAGCAGAAATTAAAATCCCTTGCGCCTCTAATGATTGACTAATTTTAATTGCCAGTTCACTTGAACCAATTAATAGTGGTTGAATTGCCGTAGTAGAAGGCATCAGGTTTAATCCTAACTGCGCTGCCCCCTTTTTAAACTGCAAGATTCGTTCATGTAACAAATCGCGTCGCCATTGTTCATTGACTACCAGTTTCAAACTAGCCAATGTTGCACTCGCCAGCGCAGGTGGTAATGCCGTGGTATAAATATAACTTCGTGCTTGCTGAATCAAGGATTCTATTACGGTATCACTACCGGCAATAAACGCTCCAAATGTGCCAAACGCTTTACCCAATGTGCCCATCAAGACAGGAACATCTTCTAATGAAGCATCAAACTGTTCCAGTGTACCACGGCCAGTAACGCCGGTTACGCCCAGACCATGCGCATCATCAATTAAAATTGCTGCTTTGTGTTGTCTTGCGGTTGCTATCATTTTATCCAGTGCAACAACATCACCATCCATGCTGAACACACCATCGGATACAATCAATTTAAAAGAGCTACTATCGGATTCAGATAATTTTTTATCTAAATTAGAAAAATCATTATGGAAATAGCGTTTGAATTTTGCAGTCGATAACTGCACGGCATCAATTAACGATGCATGATTTAATTTGTCCTGATAAACACAATCATTTTTTGATAATAAGGAGGATACAACACCCAGGTTAGCCATGTAACCGGTTGAAAATAATAATGCTCTGGGTCGTTTTACAAATTCTGCGAGTTGTTGTTCTAACTCATGATGCACCGATAGATGCCCGGTTACTAAATGCGCCGAACCACTACCCACTCCAAATTTATTTGCACCGCTTTTAAATGCGCTAATCACTTCGGGATGATTCGCTAAACCAAGATAATCGTTACTGCAAAAATTTAATACTTTATTACCCTTTACCGAAATAGTTACATCTTGCGCACCGTCGACAACACGTCGGGATCGATACAGTGAATTAATTTTTCGTTCATTCAGCTGTTGTTGCAGTTGCTGTTGTTTTTGTTGCCAGGACATATCAATTAAACTTAAATCGCGGTTATGCCCAATTTTTTAAATAAATTCTTATCGTTATTTTCAGATGGGTTTGGAGTCGTTAATAATTTTTCGCCGTAAAAAATAGAATTGGCTCCCGATAGAAAACACAAAGCTTGCATTTCATCCGACATTTCTTCTCGCCCGGCAGACAAACGTACAAATGATTTTGGCATTAAGATTCTGGCAACGGCGATTGTTTTAACAAATTCGATAGGGTCCAGATCCTGCTCAGATTCAAGTGGAGTACCTTCGACGCGAACCAACATATTAATCGGAACGCTCTCAGGATGTTTTTCCATGTTAACCAATTGTTGCATTAAACCGGCGCGATCCTGTCGAGATTCACCCATTCCTAAAATGCCACCACAACAAACATTCATATCGGCTTCTCGAACGTGTTGAATAGTCTCTAATCGGTCATCATAAGTTCGCGTTGTTATTACTTCACCATAAAATTCCGGGGAGGTATCCAGATTGTGATTGTAATATTCTAATCCGGCATCTTTCAGATTACTTGCTTGTTGTTTGGTTAACATACCTGCCGTTAAGCAGGTTTGTAATCCTAACTCTTTAACGCCTTTAATCATTTCCATCACGGGTGTTAAGTCTCGATCTTTTGGGCTGCGCCATGCTGCCCCCATGCAAAAACGTGAAGCACCGTTTTGTTTGGCTTGTTTAGCTGCAGCCAAAACATCATCAACCGACATTAACGATTCATCTTCTAACTCCGTATCATAACGAATACTCTGCGGGCAATAAGAACAGTCTTCCGGACACTTGCCGGTTTTTATGCTGAGTAATGTACTTATCTGAACTTCATTGGCATTAAAATTGGCACGATGAACAGTCTGAGCTTCAAATAGTAAATCATTAAAGGGCTTTTCAAATAAAGATTCTATTTCGGTAATAGTCCAATCATGTCGAAGATTTTTATTATTTACCGTTTTATCTATCTCGGTTACTACACTGCTCATTCTATTTCCTCACTTTCACCGTTAATATCATTTTTAATAAAATAACTATCGTGCCAATCGTCTTTTCGAATACGGATTAGATCAACAATAGACCAGGGAATTAAAATCCCGGCACAGATAGCCCATGTCACTAACCAGTAAACTATTTCTGTACCAAAAAAAATCGCTATCACTACTACAAAACCAACAATACCATAAAACCGATATGCTGCTTGTTGCGTATAATAGCCAACCTTTTCATTTGGATGATGCCGATTCATGGCATACACCACCATCGATAAACCCATCCAGAATATGCCTAGTGGAAATGGCATTAACATGCTGACGATATTGCCAATATTAAATAAGGCGGCTGATTTCCGGGCACTTTTAGCTGATATTTTTAGGTGCTCAGTATTTGTTTTTGATTCTGCAGTAGACTGATTCATATTTGATTTAGTCAAACATTGATTATTTTAATAATGCTCTAATCTTGCCGTGTAAGATTAGTAATGTAAGTTTCAAATAATTCGGTTATTATTTAGTAATAACTGCCATTAATTTTGACCTTTCTCGATAGACGGAAGGATAAACTACCACTAAAGGATGTCAACTAACAGGGATGGATATAGTCGACAAATGTACGAAATTCATACAAATAATGTTACGACCCAAACATTGTTATTTGTGTGAAAGCCCGAATAGTCACCCTTTTCTCGACATATGTGATGACTGTATTAGTGAATTACCCTATAAAAATCAATCCTGTAGCCGATGCGCACTCACTCTTGAAACAAGCAACTCGCCGGTCTGTGGTCACTGTTTAGCCAAACCACCCAGTTATGATGTGATATTAAGCCCATTTGAATACCAATTCCCTATCGACAAACTCATCACAGAATTAAAATTTCGTAAAAAATTATATAACACGGCAACGCTCGGAAATTTATTCAGTCAGTTCATTAAAGCAAAAGCAACACCATTACCGGAATGTATTATACCCGTACCACTGCATCCAAAACGTCTACAACAACGTGGTTATAATCAAGCGCTTGAAATAGCGCGTGTCGTATCCAAAAATTTAAATATTCCAATTGATAGACAGATCTGTGAGCGCATCATTAATACCGAACCACAATCTGATTTGACAGCTGATCAGCGACAGGAAAATATCAAAAATGCTTTCCGGATAAAACAACAACAGCCTTATAAACACATCGCACTATTTGACGATGTGGTTACGACTGGTCACACCGTCGAAACCTTGTCGAAACTACTACGCCAGCAAAATATTAAGATAATTCAGGTTTGGAGCGTCGCCCGTGTAAATTCTGGCGTTAATTCGACAATTACTTAAAAGTAAAAAATTTTACTGCAATTGTAAATAATACCATTCTGAAGCTTCAATATTCCCATAATTAAATAAATATTTCTAATAAGATTAATACTACAAAATCTATTAGAGGATCATTACGATGGCGAATCATAAAGAAACCTACCTAAGCTGCCAAATTGAAATAAAAGATAATAATCAGTTAAGAATCAACAAGAAAAATATTGAATATGATTATGATGATAGCCAACGAAAATGGTCTTCAAAATATTTACCTTACTCCAGCTATGATTCATTACTCGAACTTTCTAAAGCAATCACAAAAGACTCTGTCGAATTTACCACTTTAAATAATGAAGAAACCCGTTAACGGAGATAATTATGGCAATCAGAAAAGATGCAAATACACTAACAACTCTAGAACGTGGCGAACTAAGCACTGCAATTTTAGAGTTAAAAGCAACTGGTATATATGATCAATTTGTATTACGTCATGCAAATGCGGTTATGTCCGCTATTCATAGTGCACCTGCTTTTTTACCCTGGCATCGACGATTTCTCTGGGATTTTGAAAAAGAACTACAACGAGTGTCGGGTAATCCGAATCTTGGCCTGCCTTACTGGAACTGGCCTGAAGGTGGTGCAGATGCATCAATGTGGAATGATGATCTGCTTGGTGGCAATGGCGATGCCTTTTCAGGTGCGGTTACTACCGGTCCATTTAGAGAAAGCCAATGGACAATTATTAATAGTAGCGGTCAAGCATCTGGTCCGCTTACACGTACATTTGGAATTCAAACACAATCGTTACCGGACCAAGCAGAAATCAATCAAGTAATGGCTATCACACCATACGACTCATTTAACTGGAATCGAGCTAGTAACCCCAGCTTCAGAAATCAACTCGAAGGCTGGATTGGACCAAACCTGCATAACCGGGGACACGTTTGGGTTGGCGGTTCAATGCTACCCATGACATCACCGAATGATCCAGTATTTTTCATGCATCATTGTATGGTCGACAAATTATGGTATGAATGGCAACTTCGATTCCCAAACCAAAGTTATCAACCCACAGGTACAGGTCCCTTTGGACAAAATCTAACGGATCCAATGAACAGCACACCAATGGGCACAATTGGCAATAGAGCCATTGATGTTATAGACAGTAATGCACTAAACATAGAATACGATCAACTCTCACCGGGTATTCCTCCTCCTATCATTGGAATCGGTCGACTATTACAGGTTAATGAGGAACCAACTGACAGTAATATCGCAGTTGCAGGAGAAGTTGATATTTATCGTTTTGAAGTTCCCAATTTTCAATCCTATACCATAGGAACATCGGGGCCGTCGGATACAGTGCT
>CAYOHQ010000032.1:0-14919 GCA_964403805.1 uncultured Thioalkalispiraceae bacterium
ATCCACTTCATCTTCTAAATGATAAGCTGGCCCCGAAGCTCTTCTGGGTAGTTTTGTTAATAAAAACCGCAGGTAGGTATAAAACTTTTCTAAATCGGAATCCTGGTAGGGAATAACCTGAGATAAAAAAGCATACATATTTCGAAAATTTACGATTAAGCCTTTTAATTCTTCTTGCTCATTCTCATCCAGATTTTTAAATCGTTCAACAGCCAAATCAAGAATACCGTTCATTTTGGCATGATCATGCACCGACACTTTCCTTTTTTGCGCAAAATAGACATCACAAAAATCATTTACTTCATTCTCAAACACCACCTGCATTTCATCTATCTGGCCTTGCAGGCGATACATATGATGTGGATCCGTTAACTCATCCGCTTCTGTTACTTCATAAAAGGGTTTAAACGCTTGATACAATTCATCACGATCATTTCTAAAATCAAGAACAAAAGTATCATCCTTACCCGTTGCCATACGGTTTAAGCGCGATAAAGTCTGCACCGCCTGAATACCCGATAATTTTTTATCAACATACATAGTATGCAGATAAGGTTGATCAAAACCTGTTTGATATTTTTCTGCAACCAATAAAACCCGATATTCCTCAGAGTCAAATTTTTCTGGCAGCTGACGTTCACTGATTCCACCATTCATCGCAACCTCTGTGTATTTTTTACCAGGACATTCCGGATCTTCAACGGTACCGGAAAAAGCAACCAGCGTTTTAATGTCGGTATAGCCTTTATCCTTCAAATATTTATCAAATGATAATTTGTAACGCACAGCATGTAAGCGGGAATCCGTTACCACCATGGCTTTAGCACGACCACCTATTTTGTGTTGTACCGAAGCCCTAAAATGTTCCACCATCACTTCTGTTTTCTGAGCAATATTATGTGGATGCAACGTTAAAAACCGAGCCAAGGCTCTGGCTGCTTTTTTACGCTCGACATTATGATCATCTTCTGCTAATTGTGTAATACGAAAATACGTTTCATACGTAGTGTAATTTTTTAACACATCCAGAATAAAACGTTCTTCTATTGCCTGTCGCATCGTATAAACATGAAATGGCGCTTCACCAGTTAACCCGGGCTCATTAAAAATATGTTTGGTTTTATATTTTGGTGTTGCGGTAAAAGCAAAAAAACTGATATTGGGTTGTTGTCCACGTTTTATCATATTTTTGATGATTTCATCATCTTCATTCTCAAAATCTATAGCATTTTCTGAAATATAGTCTTTTGCCTGCTTTTCGATACCTTCCCTATTCAATACATATTTCATTTCCATCGCCGTTTCACCCGACTGTGAGCTATGCGCTTCATCAACGATCACAGCAAAACGTTTATCTTTGGTACTAATTGCCACGCTGTCACTCCCCATTTCGTTATGGAGTTTTTCAATCGTTTCAGTGACAAAAGGGAATTTTTGTACAGTGGTAATAATGATCGGTGTTCCTGATGACAATGCCTTCACTAACTGCCGTGTATCTTCATCAATTTTTTGCACCACACCCTGTTTATGCTCAAATTGATAGATAGTATCCTGTAACTGTTGATCCAAAATTCGTCGGTCCGTAATGACCACAACCGAATCAAATATTTTTTTATTATCAGCATCATGCAAACTCGATAAGCGATGTGCCAGCCACGCGATAGAATTGGATTTACCGGACCCTGCCGAATGTTGCACCAGATAATTATGACCCGGCCCAACACGCTGACTATGGCTAATCAGCTTTCGCACTGAATCCAGTTGATGGTAGCGAGGAAAAATCATGGTTTCCTTGCGGATTTTTTTAATGCCTTTATCGGTTAATACTTTTTTATCTTCTATCTGCAAATGCATAAAGCGGCTCACGATATCCAACACGCTATCGCTTTGTAATACCTCACGCCATAAATACGCAGTACGATAACCGCCATCAACCGCAGGCGGGTTACCCGCACCACCATTACAACCCAGATTGAATGGCAAAAATACGGTTTTACTGCCACTTAAACGGGTAGTCATAAACACCAGATCCTGATCAACTGCAAAATGTACTAGCGCACGTTTTTTAAATTCAAATAGTTTTTCTTTTGGATCCCGGTCATTTTTATACTGTTTTATAGCATGCTCAACATTCTGACCCGACAAGGAATTTTTAAGCTCGATAATAACAATGGGCAAACCATTAAGAAACAACACGATATCAAGTGATTTTTCATTAAGGCTGGAATAATAAAGCTGGCGTGTCACACTTAACGTATTTGCCTTATACAAAGCTACTGTTTCCGGGTTTAACTGAGTGCTCGGCGCAAATGAAGCAACTTTTAATTTTTTACCATGAGATTTAAAACCATAACGAAGCACATTCAGCGTACCTTGTGTTTCAAGGGTTTTACACAAATCATCCAGAACCACTTTTTCTGTATCACTGCCATGAATTGCTGCTAATTGCTGCCACAGTTTTGACTGTGTTTGTTCAATAAAAGACAAAACACGAGCAGGCTCAAGCGCTCGTTCTGTGTCAAAATCGGTGGAAACGCCTAACTGGTAACAATCTTCATGCGTCAATTGATGCTCAATAGCATCCTCAAGACGTTCTTCAATATGTTTTTTAGCCATTTATTTATCCTTTATAAACAACAAATTAGCTTTTTCAGGTGGACTAAGCCCAAGTATCTCGCCACAGCAGGCGAGCAAGTCGCTTGACTCTTATCAACTTTAGCACGATACTTCTTGAAAGGATTGCGGATTCGCGGTCGGCAATTAGCCTCAGTGGAAGCACCGGGGTTTTTTGCTAACTGGAGTACCATTTTTGCTGACATTTTAACTGGCACACCAGTGGTATGCTTGTTAAGGAAAACATTTTAATCCTCGGCCATTATGCCTGTCGCCACCATAAAACTTGGTTTCTATTACTTCAAACGCACGATTAGCTTGCTCAGGTTTAAATACATGTAAACCTACCGGACGCGCAATTAAATCAGCAAACTGCAAACCGACAGAATTACTCTTTTTATCCGCAAACACCAGCTCAAAAGGCAGTTGCTCTCGCTCATAATTACCACCATCACAAATACGACGAAATTCCAGCTCCAATTCCCGATCTTCCTGCTTGCCGCGCTTTTCAACAACAACGTGCAGTTTCTGTATATGCGCCTGTTGATCTCGCAAAAAGTAAAATACCCGCTCAAGCCCATAGCCTAATGCCACATGATACGGATTAGCCGGATCATGATACCGTTCTCGATAAGGTATTTTTTTAATCACTGTCGAAATTAATGTAAACGGCGATTGTTCAATTATAGTGGTTAATTCATTTAGAAAATTATCTTTTGCTTCTCTGGTTTTAAGGAATGAAAAGTCACCCCGATCACGTCGAATATCAGTTTCATGCAAAATAGTCTGGTCATGACCAAAGTGTTGAAATTTGAATCCCTGCAATTGCGGTACAATTTTTTCTATATAATACTGTTTACGGAAAATACAGAACGCCAATACAAATACCGGGTAATTGTCATCAATGGTTTTTAAACCGTGATCACCACTTTCATCGACATAAACAATATAATCTGAATAGTTAGCTTGTGGCATTTATTTAGGCCTTGCCTATTTTAATATTGCGTACGTCTATTTTTCCTGTGACTGCTGAAGTGATTAAAGAAGCGCGATACTCATCAAGTCGATTCTTAACACTATTTGCCAACATAATCATATGATCAATTCGATTCATTTCTATAACAAGGTAATCTACTATCGCTTTTTGCTCACTTTCAGATGGGAGTCCTATTTTTATTGAGCCAACTGTGTCTGTATTAAGGTTTAATTGCGTCCCTAACTTTCCTAAACCTAAGTAACACTGGCCACATAAAAAAATATAATACAAATACTCTATGTTATCAGTTAAAAAGGGGAACTGTACAAAACCATCATGAATACAACATTTAATAGATGTAACCATTGGCTTTCCAACAGATCCGGCAATACTTAAAAATAAGGTACCTGGTTCCAAAGGAACACTAAGGCGTTTACCTTCCTCAGATAGCATTTGTGTAGTTTTCAAAAGGTAATGATCATTTGCAGTAACATCGGCTATCCTAACCCATGCATACTCACCATTGTCATCAAAATATTTTGGATCTTGAATAGGTCTTGGCGAAGCTCCCCTACCTATAATAGTCATCCTTTTAATTGCTTTGACCTCCCAATGCTCAGGCACATCACCCAACCAATCTACACCGGAGGGTTTCATTTTGGCATTTTTATCCAGTCCTTTTGTTACTGCTTGTGTGATGATTGCAATGCGCTGTTCATTTAGTTTTTCGATTAAGGCTTTTTTCTTTTCAATGAGCTGGTCGATTTGTTGGGTTTTGTAATCGAGGAAATTTGCTATTTTTTGTTGTTCTTTTTTTGTTGGTAAACCAATTTTGATACTTCCAACAGTGTCAGTGTTAAGATTTAATTGGGTGCCTAATTTACCTAGACCTAAATATGGTTGCCCACTTTCAAAAATATAAAAAAGGTACTCTGGTTCAATTTCTAATGAAGGAAAATATACAAAACCATCGTGTATACAACAGTCAATCTTCGTTATCATTGGTTTACCAACAGAACCTGCAATACTTAAAAACAATTCTCCAGCTTCTAATGGTACACTTAAACTTGCTCCTAATTCTGAAAGCCTCTGTACCGTATTTCTTAAATAATGATGATTTGCTGTCACATCAGAAATTCTGACCCACGAATACTTACCTTCATCATCAAAATACTTAGGATCATCTATGGGCCGAGGTGATGCGCCTCTACCAACCTGAGTAATACGTTTAATCGCCAATATTTCCCAATTTTTTGGTACATCACCAAGCCAAGGCTCATTAGAATTTATATAATTTGGATAAGTTGGATAATCCATCAAACAACCTCCGCCAACATATCTATTATTTCTTTCTCCAAGCCTTTAATATCGGCTTCTATTTCAAACAAGTCCCGTGGCGGTTCATATTGATAAAAATGCCGGTTAAATGGTATTTCATAACCCAGTTTAATTTTGCTGTGATCTATCCATGCATCTGGGCGATAGGGCAGCACTTCTTTTTTAAGATAGGCTTCACAATGCGCTTTAACCAAATCAAGTAATTCTTCTTTATCTACCTTGCCTTTGTTTTGGCCTTTATTTTCATACGCTAATGGTAATGGCAACTCGATATCCAATGGCAATGGTACATTTTCTGTGTCACGCAGTTCCGAGTCTGGCTCTTTGTTACCTTTTGAATCAATACAAATATCAGCCTCTGGATCACGTTCGCCTAGTATTCCGGGAGCCAGTAAGGCTTTTTTAAGCGTTGCATCCCACTTATTCAATTTATTAAAATCTTTACTCTCTTCAAACAATGCCTCTAGCTCTTGCTCAAACAGATTTCGGTCTTTTACTGTTTCACCATCGGCGTACTCCGGCATCGCATTACTTAGCACTTTTAGTATTACTTTCTGTTTTGTATTGCCTTGCTTTATTTCATCTGCAATTGCAGCTTTGTTTTTGCGCTTTTTACTACTGGCCAGTTTGATAAAATAACTGCTTTGTTTAAACGCAGCCACGCGCTGTTCTGTTATCGCAAAATTCAATCGCAATGGTCGCTCTACCGTTATTTTTAAATAACCAAACTCCTGATTTTTAAATATTTTACTAACAAATTGTTTTTTGCTTTGATCTCGCGCGACTTTTTTGGGCAGCTCAACATTGGTTTTTATATCGGACAGTTTACGTTTTTCATTGTGTTTAAAATTGGCGTAGATTTTGGTTAGCTCAGCGATATGATTGGGTTCGCCATTTTCACCTTCTCCGAGTTTTTTACGTTTATCACCCAGACTTTTTTTCATTTTCCAGGCGAAGTCGGTAGCATTGATGAGTTGCACCTTGCCCTGACGTTGTGGATTTTTTCGGTTGCTGACAATCCAGATGTAGGTGTAAATACCGGTGTTATAAAACATTTGATCCGGTAGACCAATAACGGTTTCGAGCATATCATTTTCAATAATGTAACGACGTATATTGCTTTCACCACTACTGGCATCGCCGGTAAACAGCGGTGAACCATTAAAAACGATAGCAATGCGTGAGCCTTCGCCTTGTTTTTCGCCTTTAATTGGACCGAGCGAATAATTCTTGGGTGGTGCCTGCATTTTTGAAATCATGTGTAACAGAAACAATAATGCGCCATCATTGATGCGTGGCAGACCCGGACCAAAGCGACCCGCAAAACCAAATTTTTCATGTTCTGCTGTGACGTAATCCTGCTCGGGTTTCCATTCTACTCCAAAGGGTGGGTTTGCTGCCATGTAGTGAAAGCGTTGATCTGGATGACCATCGCCATCAACCCGGCCGACTATTTTTCTGCCAGTGCCTAATGTATCACCAAAGGCAATATTGCTAACGTCTTCACCTTTTATCATTAAATCTGAGCCACAAATTGCATACGATTCCGGGTTGTATTCCTGCCCGTATAAATGCACTTCGGCTTTATTATTTTGAGCGAGTATGGTGTTTTCTGATTCAGACAATATCCCGCCTGTGCCACAGGCAGGATCCAGTATTCTTATCAATTTACGTGGTTGATGGATTTGTTCTTCACCACTGAATAGAACATTAACCATTAATTTTATTACTTCACGCGGTGTAAAGTGATCACCGGCTTCTTCATTGGCCTGTTCATTAAAGCGCCTGACCAGATCTTCAAATAAGTAACCCATGCCAATGTTATCGAGTACATCGGGATGCAGATTTTGATCGGCTATTTTTATAAAAATTTTAAATAATCTGTTCGCTTCATCCAGTGTTTCAATTTCTTCTTCGAATTTGAATTTTTCGAGAATAATCCGTGCATGACTTGAGAAACCAGATATGTAATTGATCAGATTTTTTGCCAGACCATCTGGATCACCAATCATCTTTTGGAAGGTAAACTCACTGGTATTGTGGAAGGGTAAATCGAATTTTTTATTGATTATTTTTTCAATGGTTTGTTTATCGTGCTTTTTTAGCGCTTTAAGTTGTTTGTATCTTTTAAGCACTTTATCTTTTGTGTCTTCCAGTACACAATCAAGTCGCCGCAATACTGTAAACGGAATCATTACTCGACGATACTGGGGAGGGCGATAGGGACCGCGCAATAAATTTGCTATTTCCCAAATTGCATCGCTTTGCTTTTTATACTGATCCTGATTTTTCATTTACAATGATAATCCTGTAGTTATTTTTTTAATATTAATTCGTCTTATTTTGAGGATTTAAATTACTGGTGCAATGCTATTCAACTTTTTAAATCGCCACCATTTTCTTTAACAGCTACACGGACGATAGTCTTTGCTTTCTCTAAAAACTCTGTTGCTGCTTCTGTCATAACTGCTGAAGGGACGGGAGCGGCCATTTCATAGATATTCCTAATATCCAATGATCTTCTTGATGTTGAACCTGCTCCTTTATACGAAAATGCTGTACGCCACTCAGAAAGTTGCTTGGTAATGATTCGTTCTCTACTTATATCATGTAATGCATCATATACTGATTGCCGTATAGTAGAAATAACGGCTTGTTCTGTTTCATTATCTTTTGTGTCCACTGTCCAGCTGGTTGGATTATCGAGGAAGTTTGAAATTGACTCCGATAATCTGGACACCAGATCTGCCACGGGTAGTAGTGAATCATAACCATCATCCAGCTCTCCCGCAATACGTCGATTTAATGCTTTTATTCGTGTCCAATGTTCGCTGTTTACACCATCTTGCACTTTTAAACCCAACCTGCCTTGCCAAATTTGTTGGAATGTATCAGTTGCTGCCTGCACAGCGAAATCCAGACCGGCAGTTACATATATGGGTTTAGCATCAGGTAATTTTGCTGGCTTAATTGCATCCATAAATGCTTGCGTCATTTTATTTAGCTGATTGATTACACCTTTGGGTAGATTTTTACTAGCGTTCTGCATTCCTCCCAGCATAAAACTGTGATTTTCCAGCCTCCGTTCAATTGCTTGGATTACGGGTGAGCCCAATGAATCTTTCAGGTTATTTAGCGCACTATTAACTGAAGCGAGTATGTGTGATTTTTTGTTCTCGAAGGTAGGTAGGTTATCACCGGTTACTTGATCGAAATGCGTGAAAGCAATAGCCAATTTTTCATAATAACCACTTGCTGCAACGGCTCTCATAAGAGCCAAAGGTGCTGCCTGCATCGGTTGTTGTGCATTATCAACCAGCAGTATGACATCGACTTCTTTAAATTTTCGGGTAATATGTGTTGTAACGGATGACGAAGAATCTGGTGTATGACCAAGCCCCTGACCATCTAATAATACCAAATTAGTACTTAGTTCTGAATAGCTTGGAAATAATGCTCCTTTAACACGAACACCATCAACAATTGGCGTAAGTAATTTACCAAAATGACCTGCGTAGTTACTTGAAAACCAACGTACCTGTCCTATAAATTCATCTCTATCTTCTGATTTATATGTCCATGTAACTGGCCAGCCAGATGCTTTCATTTCGAACTGACCATTATTATATAGCTGAATTTTACTTTTTATATCATCTAAAATATCGTGCACCAAGTGAATAAATAATTCTTCTTCTTGCACTGTTTCTTCAAACAGATCATCTGCTGCTGATTTATCTTCAGCATTTAATTTAGCAAGATCTTCGCCGAGTACCTTCTCAAGTGACAACGCAACCTTGCCAGAAATAGTTTTTATATTATCAAGATATCGATTTAGTGACTTTAAATTTTCAGAGATAAACTCATCAGATAAATCATTGCTTTCAAGCTCAGGCTCATTACTCACGTCATCATTAAAACCCCACTCATCTTCATTTTCCTCGGTACTATCTTTCTTGTAACTCCCAAGAATATAACTAAGCCTGAATTTCTGATCATCATGATTAAGGAATTTCTCTGCAATTTTTTTATTACTTTGACCTTGCCGTGACGCAACACATGCTTTAGTAATACAGTCTTCAATATTCGCTTGTATATTGTGTTCTGAAAAAAAAGTAACAACAGCTTGATAGATACCATCGGTGGATTGTATGACTTCTATATCCGATATTGTGGTTTTTGCTGTAGAGGTTGAAGGGAAACGATCTTTCTCTGGATCCGATCCTATCAGATGTCTTAATAAAGATGTTTTACCTGCACCAGTAGTTCCAACAAACAATACCCGAGAATAACCTTCAGCTACACCCGGTAACACTATTTCGTTTTCTCTTAGCTGCCAAGTATCTGGAATACCAGCTTGAATATCATCATAAAAAATATTGACTATAATTTTTGAAAAAGTCTTTTCTGCTTCCTGGCGTTTAGTGGCGTTCCACCAGATATCATCCTGAAGTAATTGATTAAGCTGGTTAACCAGTTCCTCAGCATATACCTCATCAGTCGTTCCCAAACCGCGTCGAACTTTTAAACCGACTTTACCGTTTGAATCAATTTTTAGTGGATGTCGAAAACTTACTGTCCAACCAGGACGGTTTTGTGTTTGGTTCTTTCTAGCACTGTATATTGTATTTTTCATGTTAATAATTGATTGTTGTTGTACTATGTTGTACCTGAGATTAGTGCCATCTAATTCAAATGTCAACTAAGTATTGGTACAACATAGTACAACAGTATCATATTGTTTTTATAATTCATTTTCTAACAAACCCATTTAGCGTTTAACTTATTGATTCAACTATTTTAATTTGCTTTCTAGTCATTCTTGTCGAGGACCAACTCTAAAGGACACGGTCTTAAGCTACAACTTACAGGCATGATAAACAGCATCACTTGATGTGTAATATGGTGTATATACAAATCAATGAGATACTACGATGCGAACAACTTTGAATATTGACGATCAACTATTACAGGAAGCACAACGAATTAGTGGTGTGAAAGAAAAACCGCATTAGTCAGAGAAGGTTTACGAGCCTTAATTGAGCGTGAAACTGCGCGCCGTTTGGCTAAATTGGGGGGCAGTGAACCGCAACTACAGGCAATCCCAAGAAGACAACCCGATAAAACATGATTCTGGTTGATATATCCATATGGATCGATCATCTACGAATGAGTGATGCTATGCTGGTACACCAACTCAATAATAATGTCTTAATGCACCCGTTTATTCTCGGTGAACTGGCGTGTGGAAATCTGAAAAATCGAATTGAAATGCTTGAACTATTTAATAATTTACCTAAATCAGTCGTTGCGACTGACAGTGAAGTTTTATATTTTATTGAACAATACAATCTGATGGGTAAAGGAATTGGTTTTTTCGATAGCCACTTATTATCAGCAGTTGCATTAACAAATTCAACTAAACTCTGGACACGTGATAAACGTTTAAAGGTAATCAGTGATTCGTTATCTTGTAGTTGTCATTTGGATTGAATAATGAACGTCATAAGTTTTTAATGTGCCTCATCCCAATTATTACCAATTCCAACATCCACAATTAATGGCACATCCAAATCAGCGGCTGAGGCCATCGCGTGGTTGATGGGTTCGATTATGCCATCGACTTTATCTTTTGGAATTTCAAAAACCAATTCATCGTGGACTTGCATGATCATTCTGCAATCGAGTTGTTGCTGTTGAATTAAATCATCAACGCTAATCATGGCGCGCTTAATAATATCGGCGGCAGTTCCCTGCATCGGAGCATTGATTGCGGTTCGCTCGGCATATTGTCGGCGCATACCATTGCTGGCTTTAATATCGCGTAAATATAAACGGCGGCCAAAAATGGTTTCGACATAGCCGTGTTCTCTGGCAAATTCTTTGGTTAACTCCATGTAATCTTTAACACCTGGATAACGATCAAAATACATATTGATGTATTCCTGCGCCTGAGGCCGGGTTATGTCGAGTTGTTTTGCCAAGCCAAAGGCCGACATGCCGTAGATTAAACCAAAATTAATGGCTTTGGCTTTGCGACGGTGCTCTTTAGTAACAGCTTGTTTATCGATACCAAAAACTTCACTGGCGGTTGCGCTGTGAATATCTTCACCGGCAGCAAAAGCGGTTAATAAGCCTTTATCTTTTGAGATGTGCGCCATAATGCGCAATTCGATTTGAGAATAATCGGCTGCCACCATTGTGTAACCATTGGCTGGGATGAACGCCTGTCGGATACGTCGACCTTCTTCTGACTTAACTGGTATGTTTTGTAAGTTTGGATCGCTTGAGGACAATCGCCCGGTTGCCGCAACCGCTTGTCGATAAGAGGTATGCACCCGTCCGGTTACCGGACTGACTTCGGCCGGTAATTTATCAGTATAAGTTGATTTTAATTTGCTTAAACTTCTAAATTCTAAAATTAATTTCGGCAGAGGGTAATCATCGGCGAGTTCAACTAACACTGATTCTGCTGTTGATGGCTGCCCTTTGGGCGTTTTACTGATTATCGGTAAACCTTTCTTTTCGAATAAAATTACTTGCAATTGTTTTGGTGATGCAACATTGAATTCTTCACCTGCTTCTTTGTAAATTTCCTGCTGTAATTCTTCAATTCGAATTGCCAATTGCTTGCTTTGTGCATGTAACATATTAACATCGATTAAAACACCTAAACGCTCCATGCGTGATAATACTGGCACTAAGGGCA
Source organism: uncultured Thioalkalispiraceae bacterium (assembly GCA_964403805.1). Lineage (GTDB taxonomy): Bacteria > Pseudomonadota > Gammaproteobacteria > UBA6429 > Thiohalophilaceae > CAYQUC01. The sequence continues at coordinate 11,634 of CAYOHQ010000032.1, forward strand.
TTTCAATGTCTTTTAATACCGATACTAATGGCTTTTGCTTTTGAACCATCGACCATAGTGTTTGATGTAATTGTAAAGTTATATCGGCATCTTCGGCGGCATAGGGTGCAGCTTGCTCCAAATCAATCGCATCAAAGGTGATTTGTTTTTTACCCTTGCCTGCGATGTCTTCAAAATGGATGGTTTGATGGTTTAAATATTTTAATGATAAAGAATCCATATCATGGCGTGTTGCTGTGCTATCCAATACATACGATTCCAGCATGCTATCAAATTCGATGCCTTGCAGTTCGATATCGTAATTCAGTAACACACTCATATCGTATTTTAGATTTTGCCCTACTTTTTTCTGTTTGGAGTCTTCGAGTAAGGGTTTTAATAAATTTAAAACGTCATTGCGATCCAGTTGCGTTGGTGCGCCATCATAATTATGCGCAACTGGAACATAGGCTGCTTCACCGGCTTTAACTGCAAAAGAACAACCGACGATTTCGGCTTCCATGTAATTTAAACTGGTGGTTTCTAAATCAAATGCAAATAATTCGGCGTCGTTAAGTTTTTTTATCCAGCTCGTTAACTCTTTTTTAGTTAAAATAGTCGCGTAAATTGGCTTATCAGAATTAGCAGATGCCGTTTTAGAATTACCCTTATTTGATTTATTTGAACGCTGACCACCATTTTCAATGGCTTCGGCTAACCAGGTTTTAAATTCAAATTGTGAAAATAAATCACGTAAGGTATCGCTATCGGGCTTGCTACGATTCAATGTCTCGGGTGTTTCGTCTAACTCAACATCACATTTTATTGTGACTAATTTTTTTGATAAAGGTAGAAATTCTAAGCTGTCGCGTAGATTCTCACCGACCTTGCCTTTAATTTCATCGGCCTTTGCCATCACGCTATCAACGGTTTTATATTCGGCCAACCATTTAACTGCTGTCTTTGGGCCAACCTTTGGAACACCCGGAATATTATCCGCGGTATCGCCAATTAACGTTAAGTAATCAATTATTTGATTTGGTTTTACACCAAATTTTTCTTCGACACCTTTTTCATCCATTGCAGTGTCGGTCATGGTGTTGATTAAACTGACGTATTTATTTACCAGCTGCGCCATGTCTTTATCACCTGTGGAAATTACGGTGGGTATTTTTAATTTTGTTGCCTGCTCGGCCAATGTGCCAATGACATCATCGGCCTCAACACCGGGCACACATAAAATGGGCAGCCCCATGGCTTTTATAGCTTCGTGAATTGGCGCTATTTGTTCAATTAAATCCGTTGGTGTTTTGGAACGATTCGCTTTGTATTCTTTGAACATATCATTTCGAAATGTCTTGCCTTTGGCGTCAAACACCACCACGACATTATCTGTGTCGTAGGCATCGAGTAAACTGCGCATCATATTGATAACACCGTAAATGGCACCGGTTGGTTCACCGCTGGAGTTACGAAACTCGGGCATGGCATGATAGGCCCGAAATAAGTATGATGACCCGTCAACCATCACAAATGGTTTGGCTTTTGACATAAGACTATCCTGATACGAAAATAGCATTATGCCATTAAAATTAGTATTAGACTTTAACTAATCTTCCGGAGGAAGATTAGAAATCATTAAAACAATAAAATCCGGAGGAAAATTAGATGTGATTATTAACTGCTTCTGTAAACTTCACTACGATGTGCTACTTTTACAACAAGAATTATAAGTTCTAAATCTCGAATTTCATAAATTATTCGATAATTACCTTGTCTTATTCGGTACCGTTCTTGATTTGAGAGTTTAATACAACCATCTGTTCTTGGGTTTTCACAAAGAAGATTAATGCATTTAAGTATTCGCTCTACATCATTATTTGGAATTTTCCTAAGATCTTTTGCTACTGATTTTTTAAATACGAGGCTATAGTTTGCCATGTGCTTTTAAATCATCTAATAATTCCTCATAACTGAGAGTTGCTTCAGTTGCTCTTTGCTCAAAGGCATTTAAGTCTTCTTGATCTTCCCGTAGAGATATTCGCACTGCCTCATTTACAACTTCAGAAACAGATTGGTGAGTTGTAGCAGCCTTTATTCGAAGAGCATGATGAATATCCGGTTCGAAGTAAACCGTTGATTTTTTTGATAATTCACTCATAACATTAATCCTCCTATCTAAATAATAACGCTATAACGCTATAGCGTCAAGTTGCTATTCAACTAACAGCTACATATACTGATAAATTGGTTATCACAAGGTAAACAGGCAGACTCTTATGGATAATAAACATAAATAGAACCGACCCGACACATCCGTATTATGATAAGACGGTTGCAATTGCCCGCTGTTTATCTGACTCGGGATTTTCGGTGGTCAGTGGTGGCGGCCCCGGAATTATGGAGGCAGCAAATAAAGTTGCTTTTGAAGGAAAATCACCAAGTATCGGTTTGAATAGCCAGCTACCGCACGAACAAACCAATAACCTGTTTCAAAATATCTCGCTCACGTTCAGGCACTTTTTTTCGCGTAAAGTGATGTTTGTAAAATATGCCTAATCCTATGTGGTGTTACCCGGCGGTTTTGGCACACTGGATGAACTTGCTGAAATATTAACCTTGGTAAAAGCCGTAAAATTCCGATAATACTGGTTCATCGACCTTTTTGGGAAGGTCTGATACAGTGGTTTGAACAGTCTTTAGTTAAAAACAAAACGATCCACCCGGATGATATAAAGTTAATCCAGATACTGGATGATCCTGAAGAAATAGCGAATGCATCTTCAGTCATTATGAACACCGTGGATTTGAACCTTCAGCAGAAGAAGCTGAAAAAATGATGGATTTATAGCATGAAAACACCTTACCGAATAATAGCTTTTTTTACGACTGCATTTTATATGTCACTAAGCGTGAGTTTTGCAGACGTTGCACCGCCACCAAAGTTAACTAAAGAAAATCAGAAAAATCATACTGCCAAAAAATCTGTGCCAATTGAAATGCCTGAAGTTAAACAAGACAAACCAAACGAACAACAAGAACAATTTCCGGTACCGGAACTCGTTATTCGTTATAAAGATGGTGCAAAAATTGAAGAATACCGAGTGAATGGGCAGCTGCGTTATTCAAAAATAACACCTAAGGTTGGCCCCGCTTACTATCTTGTTGATTCTGATGGCGATGGAGCATTTGATCAACGCTTTGATCATTTGGCAAACCCACCCATTCAACAGTGGTTACTGTATTCCTGGTAACTAATTTTCAGAAAGACAACATGAGGCAGAGCGAAAGAGTACTTAATGAAAAC
>CAYOHQ010000033.1:0-14850 GCA_964403805.1 uncultured Thioalkalispiraceae bacterium
ATTTAGTAGTAATAAATTTAGGTTTAGTTACGGCTATTATGTTTAATATTTTTCGTTAGTTTCGGAATATCATATTTTAGAGATTCGATATACGGTGTCAAAGTCAATAATGTTTGCTTCATCGCAAGTTCGAGTATATCTACGCCACGAGTTGTTTCAGGCCATTCGACTGAAGGTAAGTTTGGATTAACAATAATAATGAGTGCATTGCACCCGCAAGGGCAATATTGGAATGTTATGATTTTATCTGACAGGTACCAGGGTTGATGTCGATATAAAAATAGATTTAATATTTTAATTATTGTCCATGGCTGTTTAAAAGCAGCAGAAAGTTCTGATAGCTGACTGCTTTGTTCTGCCACATGGTGAACAATGAGTACATTAAGGTTATGTTTGCAACAAATTGCGTCGGTTGTATTCAGTTCCAATAATGCGCCATCAGAATAAAGTTCTCCATTAATTTCTACAGGTTCATATAATAGTGGGACAGCAGCGCTAGCAACCATTGTTTCTGCAAGTTCACCATCGTGAAATATTGTTTTTTTTCCCGTACCGATATTCATGGCTAATGCATAAAATGGGATTTCGCATTGCGAATATGTTTGTACTTTGAGTTGTTCAATACAAAATTCTTTAGCCGCACTCGTAGCTGAAATTCCACTGTATCCGCGCCATTTATGTATTAGTAGTGACCATATTAAACGAAACCACGATGGTTGCCAGAAGCGTGAAGATTTTATATTGATTAAGGCTTCGCACCATGATTGCATATTTTGCCCGCTGGCTAAGATGCCTCCAACTACAGCGCCAGCACTACAGCCTGTAATGGCAGATACTTCTATCCCTAATTTTTTAATCGCAAGGACAAATCCACTGTGTGCATAAACACCGCGAACGCTGCCAGAACTTAAAGCTATACCAATTTTAGTTGTTTGTTGACTTTTCATGAATCAATTTTTTATTACTGTATTAGTTAGTATGACAGCATGTATCGTAAAAAATCGTTTGATTCACAAATTTATTGATCTACATCATTAAAAAAAAGATAGGTATCGCATCCCAATTACAATTAAGACCAAGCTCAAAATTCCTTTTAACCAATTTTCAGCCAGATATTTACTGATATAGGGTCCAAGAAAAGAACCGATCGCTGTCCCGGTTAGTAAGAGTGCCAATAATGGGTAATCGAGTTCAATTCCTAAACGGACGTAATTTGAAATTGAGGTTATAGAATGAATTGCTATGGCCAGAGCTGATGTCGCTGCTACGATGAACATTGGCAATCGCATGATTATGCTCATAAACGGTACTAACAGAAATCCACCCCCGACGCCAAGTGCAGACGAAAAAATGGCGATTCCCATTCCGGTGACAAATGGTAACCAGGGATTGAAAGAAAAAATTTCATTTCCGAAATTAAATTGAATATTCAACATTGACCACTTGGTATGCTTTACACCAATGGAACAGGGATTACCATTTTCTTTAATCACCTTTTCAAAGTTGTTTGAAGCACGGTCGGTTTGTGCGGTTGCGCTTTTTTTCTTATTTAAAATTTGCCAGGCAATTTGGCCTGCAATTAATAGCACCATAGTAGCAAAAATCGGTTTAAACGTAGTCATATCAGATAAATAATTAACTGATAAAGAACTTCCAATAATTGCACCGATGACACCACCGGCTCCTAATATTAGAGCTAGGCTAATGATCAATCGACATTGTTTGAAGTAAAGTGGTACAGCGATAACTGGAGTAACCAGTGTCAGCATTTGAGCCATTGGTTTTACTAGATTTGGGTTTTGCACTGTGAGCACTGATATTAATCCAACTGAAGCCAGAATACCGCCAGCAGCACCAACAGTTGAAAATACCAGGCCAACAAAAACACCCCACAGAAGCGGGATCCAGGGAGAGACTATTATTTCGGAAATTTCAAAAATCATTGGAATAAAGAGTACCTTGCGTATAATAAATAATTTTTAGCGTTGCGTTATATTACATGAGAGTGACAATTAAAATGAATTTTAGTTGCGTGAATTAAATTAAATAATGAGATTAAGGTTATATTAATAATATAGTTACATTTTTTTCTAAAGTGGATTTCATGGTAAAATATTCGAATTAAACATTTACATTAATTTAACCTTATCATTATAATTTAGTCATAATGAATAATGAATAATGAATAATGAATAATGAATAATGAATAATGAATAATGAATCAAAAGAAATTAGCAAAACTGTAATAGTTGGCGTCACACTTTTTTTAATATCAATAACCTCGGTTTTACTCGCACCGATCGGAAGCCGTCTTGGTATCTGGAGCTATGATGGTGCGGTAGTGTTATTAAAAATTGCAGCTTATTCTGGAATTACGTCAATCATTATTGCACTATCTGGTGCAATAATTTCACGCCCCGGTAGTGTATATCGTGGTTTTTTCCCGAGTATATCGATAATAATAATTATTTTACCAACATTATTATTTTTATCTTACTGGAAAGATGCAAAAGAAAATTTACCACCAATACAGGATATTACGACTGATACTGAAAAGCCACCGCAATTCTGGACTGCACCCAATTCAAAAGTTTATGGCGGAGTCGGTGTTGCAGCATTTCAGGAAGAATTTTACCCTGATATTCAACCGTTAAGTGTATCAGTTTCTGCTGACAAAATATTTGATCTGGCTTTAGAAGTTATTAAGCAAAAAGGGTGGCGGTTGTGGGAAGAAAATCGTGCAGAAAAACACATCGAAGCCACTGAAACAACCTTCTGGTTTGGCTTTAGTGATGATGTCGTTATTCATATTACCACAACTGACTCCGGTAAAACGCGGGTTGATGTACGTTCTACATCCCGGTTTGGTGGTGGCGGTGATGGTGGAACCAATGCGAAGCGAATACGTTCTTTTATGAAAGCGTTAACAAAATTAGTGGATAAACAGTAATTTAACTATCGGTGATACCGGACTCAGAAAATATAAAACTATATTTATCTTTATTTATATCAACTCGCAGACAGCCACCATGTCCATCCGCATAAGCCAGCCAGCCGGGTTTATGTTGACATTCCTGTACCCATGGGTGTTCTTCATGTTTCATCCCATCATACCAGGCGACTAACATAGGACCTTTTAATATTGTAGTTGCTCGTTCCTGACTAATATTCTTAGCAAGAGAAAAATTGAGTTCTTCTTCCTTTATATCAATATTTATTGTTTTGTATTCAGTTTGATTCATGGCGAAAATTCTTATTAATTAAATCATTAATTTATTTAAAAAACTCGCAATGAAATAGCCTGATTAACGCGCTCAATGGCGAGGTGATAAGCAGCAGTTCGTAAATCACTCTTCAATTCGCTAGCTAATTTTGTAACCTGATTAAAAATTTTATCCAAACGTCGCTCTAATCGCTTGATTACATTATCGCGATCCCATGGAAATTCTTGTAAATCTTGTACCCATTCATAATATGAAACTAAAACTCCTCCGGAATTTGCCAGAAGATCAGGAATTATTGTAACACCGGCCTTTTGCAATATCGCATCTGCTTCATGGGTTATTGGAATGTTGGCGGCTTCTACAACTAAACGGGTTTTAACATCGTGTGCGTTGTCGCAATCGATGGCAGCTTCAAGCGCTGCGGGAATTAAAATATCACACTGTAATGCAAGCAAGTCTGCATTACTAATTGATTTGGAATCGGGTAAATCATTCAGCCAGTTATTTTTTGCAACGTATTGTTGTGCTGCAACGATATCAATACCATTTTTATTATAATCTGCATCGTGAGCATCTGAAATTGCAATAATTCGAGCGCCCATTTCAGCAAGATGTTTAGCTGTATTTGCTCCAACATTTCCAAAACCCTGAATGACCACTTGCGCACCAACGATTGTAATGGAATCTCGTTCTGCTGCTTTTGCAGTAAGAAAGGCAACACCGTGTCCGGTTGCTTCAAGTCGGCCTTCCGAGCCACCTAGTTCCAATGGTTTGCCAGTTACTATCGCTGGAGTATAACCATTAGTTTTACTGTATTCTTCCAGAATCCACGCCATTACTTGAGTTGTAGTTCCTACATTGGGTGCCGGGATGTCCTGGTGAACCCCTAATATAGGAGACATTTTTCGTGTAAAACGTTTGGTCAAAATTTCCAGCTCATCTTCACTCAATTTACCAGGATCAACCGCGATTCCACCCTTTGCACCACCGAAGGGAATATCAACTAGTGCTGTTTTCCAGGTCATCAATTGCGCTAGCGCGCGAACCTCACCGAGATTGACATTTGGATGAAATCGCAAACCACCTTTAAAGGGTCCTCGCGCATGATTATGTTGCACTCTATAGCCTGTAAAAGTTTGAAGTTCAAATCCATTAGCACGTTTGGGTTTTAGAGGAATGCTAATGCTTGTTTCACGAAATGGTGATAATAATAATGTTCGCTGTGCATCAGTTAATTTTAATGTCTCAAAGGCATGCTCTAAAAAATGGAACTGAGTATCTTGACAATGACACTGTTTTTTATCATTTGATTTTACTTTGGTTTTTATTTATTACATTACGTAGTAATTTTAGTAATAGATTTAAAAATATTTAAGATAAAATAAATATAAACTTTCAAATGTATTTTTTACAGTTACAAGTTTCTTCGATCTTTTTGGAAAAATATTCCAGAATGGTGGTTTATTATCACTGGCCATGTGCATCCACATTCCGTCATTTTCCATATTTAATATACACGAAAGCTCATAACGATAAGTTGTATCCGGGTTTTTATTCTTCAATATGGCATTCATATTTTTTGCAACGGCTTGCGAGCGCAGTTGCGCCATGTGTGCTTGATGTGGTACCCATGGTGGTGGATCTTCATGACTGGCACAATCACCGGCAGCAAAAACATTGTCCAGTCCCTTAACCTGTCCATATTTATTGGCATCAACATGACCTCCTGGTGATAAAGGAATACAGGATTGCTGCAACCATTTTGCACCGCTAATGCCGGGTGAGTATAGAACCAAATCTGCTTTTCTGATAGTGCCGTCTTCATCTTTTAAGCCGCCTTCAACAAAGCTTGCAGGCTCATAACCGTAATCCAGAATAATATCGCGTTCGGTTAGTCTGTCGGTAATGCCTCCGGTTTCACCGGGCTTTACATTCGATGAGAAAAAATGGATTTCAAATTTGTCGCGTATGCCTTTTTCTTTTAATGCGTAATCGAGTAAACAGGCACATTCATAAATTTGACCGGCGCGACCTGCCACGAAGCCATCTTGTTTATTTATTTTATATCCAATATAAATTACGCCAGTTGATAATGAATTGAGTTTTTGAATAAAAGCATCCATATTATCGGGGCCAAGGCAGGGAGAGTAGGTAAACTCTTTCGTTCCCGGAATATCATCTTCCAGAAATGCCGGGCCAATTCCTAAAAATAAAGCATCATTTTCATAGCTACCTTCTTTAGTGATAACGGTTCGGCCATTATCTTGAATATCGGTAACGGTACTATTGATGAATCGAATATTTCGTCTTTTTAAAAAGGGGCGTATATCGACAAGTACATTTGTTCTATTTTTTTTGCCAGTAATAAATTCGGGTATCGATGGGAAGTAGGTGAATGTACCATTACCAATTAAAGTTATGTCGTATTTGGAATGAATCCGACGGAAAAAAAATGCAAAAAATGGAAACATGGGAATTAACAGTAAATATTGAATTAAAAATAAAGATGCGAATCCATTGCCAACAATAGTAATTTTTTTCACCGTAGACTCCATATATAGTAAATAGTGTATGATTGTTTTACTACAATCACGCTACTATCACAACATAACCGACAAATATTTATGTTGATTCATATCAATTAACACGTAATACTCCATACTAATTCAAATATTACTATCAGGCAGTTACGACTAAAATTATGAATGAACTTAGTTTAGTAGAAATAATTGCAATCGCAATTCTGCCAGTGTTGTTCGCCATTATTCTCCATGAAATTGCACACGGCTGGGTAGCAAAACAATTAGGTGATAATACTGCATCCTTACTTGGGCGTTTGAGTTTAAACCCACTTAAGCACATCGATCCGGTTGGAACTATTCTTGTACCGATGGTATTAATTTTTACTGTAGGTGTTGCTATTGGCTGGGCAAAACCAGTACCTGTAAATTGGGCTAATTTACGTCAACCAAAACGTGATATGGCTCTAGTCGCGATTGCGGGTCCATTTAGTAATTTATTGATGGCAATTTTTTGGGGCTTCTTCTTAAAATTGGTTACGCTGCTACCGGGCACTTCGATAACACAGGCATTATTGTATATGGGGCAAATTGGCATCATGATTAATGTTTTATTAATGGTGTTTAATTTGTTACCAATACCACCACTCGATGGCGGGCGAGTAGCAGTTGGTTTATTACCGAATGTATGGGCACGACGCTTGAGCACCATTGAACCGTTTGGTTTCTTTATTATAGTGGGCTTAATGATAAGTGGCGTTTTGTGGTTTTTGATTCAGCCACTACAACGCGCTGTTTATGCCTTTATCAGTATTATCACCGGAATTTAATCTAATAATACCTATATACCGCATTTGCACTAATAAACTTTAATTAAGTACCGATACTATTGATACTAATAGATTATATCAATAATTTACGTACTTTAAATGACACTTAGTATTCGACAAAAACACAAAAATGCTGAGGAATTTTCTCAGACGATTGCACGGATTGTGATTTCTGCGATTTTCTTTGTAATTTATACCGTAATGTTTTTACTCGGTAAAATCGAATTACAGCTTATAGTGATTATTGGCAGTTTCTTTTTCATTGCGTGTATCTGGAGTGTTATTGTTCGTCAATTTCCAGTAAATTTTTTATGGCGACGCTATCTTGTCGTTATACTTGATATCAGCATTGTCTCTTATGCTTTATTTATAAGCAATGCTTATAGTACATCATTTTTTCCACTCTACTTATGGGTTATTGTTGGCAATGGCATGCGTTTTGGTGCCAAGCTATTAGTTTTCTCAATGTTGGTTGCAATTATTGAAGTTAGTTTTGTTTTAGCCTTTAGTAATTATTGGCAACAAAATTTACCAACCGGTTTTGGCATTTTATTTGGTATCATTGTTTTACCTTTATTTTATCTAGTATTAATTCGGCGCTTGCATGTTCTAACAAGAGAGTTACAAGCCGAATTGCAAAAAACTACATATGCAGCTAATCATGATGATTTAACAGACTTGGCAAATCGAAATTATTTTTTTCAACGTCTGGATGATAAAATCTCTGAATCCAAACGCTATGAATACAGTTTTACGGTGATGTTTATTGATTTAGATGGTTTTAAAGAAATAAACGACACTTATGGTCATCAAGCTGGTGATAAAACATTACAAGTTATTGCACAACGTTTACAAGGTGAAACTCGAGAAAGTGACACCATAGCACGACTTGGAGGTGATGAATTTGGATTACTACTGCATAATATGCACGAAATTAAAGATATTAAAAAGTTTTCAGAAAAATTAATTAGAGAAATATCAGAACCATTTATTTATAACCATTTAAAATTATCAGTTACCGCCAGTATCGGTACGAGTAAATTCCCTGAAACGGCAATTGATTCTGATGGCTTAATTAATGAAGCTGATAACACCATGTATCAATCAAAAAATAAGGGTAAAAATTGTTATACTTTACCGAAAGTCGTTTTTTAAAACATTAGAAAATTTTGTTATAATGTCTTTAATGGATTCAATTGACTGAATACCAGAAACACTTTTTCCTGCCTGCCAGTAATCCAGTGCTCCTGTTTTATCAAGTACCGCTTGCTTTAACTTCCATAAGGATCGCAACATATAAATAGTACGCATCAGGTATTTGCTTTTATTACCACGTAACATCCATTTTTCAAGCCGAGTGGATTTTAGTCCCATTCGCTTAACGTAGGGAGTATGGATAAGAGAAACCGGTGTACCACTAACGCGTTCACTTAATACTATATCGGTTTCGTTTGAATCCAGTATCGCCTGTTTATATGGCTGGGTTGCATTACACTCGATGCTTGCAATAAATCGGGTACCCATTTGCATACCAGCATAACCTGTAGCCAGAATTTGTTTGAAATCATCAGGGGTACTGATACCACCAGCACAGATCATTGGTAAATTAAACGAGTGTAATTCATCATACAGTTGTTGTGCCGATAACTGTCCAGCGTGTCCACCGGCACGATTGTTAACTGTGATAAGACCATCAACACCGCCATCAACGGCTTTTTGTGCCCATTTTTTTTCGGTAACATCGTGATAGACTAAACCACCAACTTCATGTACTTTTTTAACAACCCAATCGGGTTTTCCCATTGAGGTGATTACAAATCGTATTCCTTCTTCCAATGCGATATCAATCCACTCAACCATACGTTGGTGATAACGTTTATTGCTTTGTTCAATGAGTGCATTAATGCCGATGGGTTTTGTCGTTAGTGATTTAATAAAGCGTAAGCCTTTACGAAACTCATAACCATGAACATAGGTTAATGAAATTGGTTGTACAATACCGATGCCACCGGCTTCGGAAACTGCCGCAACTAACTCTGGATTACTGCAGGGATACATTGGTCCGCAGATAATCGGTAATGCAACTTTCATTTGCTTGGTAAAGGTATTTTGGAAATACTGTGAATTAGTTGTCATGTTTATTCCGGTATTAAACCTAAGCGCCATTCAACAGTAGTACGGGCAACGATATCACCATCGGCATCGTGAATATCAGCATAGATTTCATAATTCATGTCTTCAGTTATAGTAGGTAAATCAACGTGGCTTTCTGCTGTTAACAGACCGCGTGCTTTTTTAAAATATTCTGTTGTAATTTTAGTTGGAATGCCACGAGTAGTATTTGTCATGCCAGTTAACATTGCCAAGCCACTGGTGAGCTCACCCAAATTGCCCAAAGCCAAAGCATGTATCGAGTGTAAATGGTTACGTATGCGTCGGTGATCCCGTAATTGTATTTGGGCAAATCCAGGGTTAAGCACTTTAACTGTTGCACCAATTGTTCCGGAGTACGGGATCATCCAGGCTAGTATTTTGCTAAATAACCAGTTACCACCGGGTAGAGGTTGTAAACGTCGCCAAAGTTGTTGCATGCGGACAATCGGGTTTTGTTGCTTGGATAACGACAATAAAGCCTCCAGTAATTTCTGTTTGTCTAATTATAGTGTATTACATACGTATTAAAATTCTACATACTCTATAAATTTCAATAATTTAAAACTAGTGATAAGACTATTATCTTTATTAAGTCTTGATATATTATTTTTAACATAAATTAATATTGGGTTAAAATTTATATTCTATATTGAGTAATTCACTTACAGCCGAATCAATGTTAAATGAGATTTAATTAATGAGCATAAATAATAGTACCGTATTTTTAGCTTTTTTGTTGGTGTCTTGCGCCTCTCCTATCCCGACACCATATCAACAGGAAATAAATTCTGAAGGCTATTCTGAATTAAAATTATCTCCTGTGTCTTATCAAGTTTCATTTAAAGCAAACGAACTTAGTGGTGATAAACGAATATATGATTTTGCATTATTGCGTGGTGCTCAACTTACACTAATTAAAGGTTTCCGCTATTTTACAGTTATTAATACTGAGACTTTTGTTAGTTATAAGAGAGTAGAATTAGCGCAAGTAAATTATCCAGTTTCCGATTTATTTCTTAACTCTTATTCAGGTAGTTTTTTTACAACCAGGCATACTTTATCCGATAATAATATTTGTGAAATGGTTGATAGCAGTGGTAATTTGACAAGAGTTAATATGACAGGACCATTAGCAAGTGATTACTATCAGAAGATGAATGATAGACATTTTGCAACAACTCCGGTTACAACAACATTTGTTGATACTGAGATAGATCAGAGTTCAGGTAATTTAGATTTGTTGGGATATCCTATTAATGAACAAGTCAATCAAAGTTCAATACAAGTTGCTATGCCAGAAATAGTGACAATAATTCATTTTGAAGTAGAAAAAATAAATAAACCAAATGCCTGGAATGCAGATGAGATAATCAAACAAATGGCTCAAAAATATCAAATTAAACTATAAAGTTTAATTTTTAAAAACCGACGCCAACACCAAATCGGATGATAACGGGTACAGAATACGGACTTCCTGGATCGTCATAACTAAAGTTATACATAGCCGTAAAATACATTGAAGCATTACCACCGAGTGGTTTTTGAAATCCGGCACCGGCTAAAATACTGTCAAAAGTATCCCGCTCTGTTCGAATAACAGTTGAGCCACCGCCTAGTAGCGCAATTTCGTAATCAAGATATTCATATTCTGCTTGTAAAAATAATGATGGTGTCAGATTAAACCGTCCGAATATTGTCGTGCCGTAATCGGTGGTTGAGTATGATCGACTATAGCGATCATCCTTACGATAACGGTATAAAAAACTAACTCCAACGGCAGTTTTAGGATTTAAATTATAACCAATCAAAGGTGAAATTTCGTAATATTCGACGTCACCAAAAGAAAGAGCAAGGCCACCACCATAAAACCAGGGTGATTTAGTATATTGTTTTGCCGGTGCAGCTTTAGTAGAGGTTGGGGATAATTCAATTTGCTCAACTGTTGATGTTTGTGTTTGTTGTTCAGCAAGGGCTATATTGATATTTGTGAAAAATAGGCTGGCTACAATCAAATTTAAAACAGTTAGTCGCTTGTAGTTATTGGTATTAATCATAAATCCCTCTAGTTAATTTGAATCATTATTTCCGTAGTGAGTGATATTACCATTTTGAGTAGGTAAATAAATGAAATCTGTCATTATCAGCAAGAAAGTTATTGCAATTCTTAATGAGAATCATTATCATTCAATTATAGATTATAATTTAAACAGAATGTATTTGGGTAAATAGTTATGAAACAAGCACTTATGTCATTTTTACTGGCTTTAGTCGTAAGCAATTACGCAATAGCGACTGAGAAATTTGAAATTTCCATCAAAAATCACCGTTTTGAACCTGCAGAATTAACCGTTCCAGCAGGGCAAAAAGTTAAATTGTTAATTAAAAACCTGGACGCGACACCAGAAGAATTTGAGAGTTACACGCTTAATCGCGAAAAGATAATACGCGGCAATGGTAAAGCAACAATTTATATTGGTCCATTAAAACCAGGCAGTTATAAGTTCTTTGGTGAGTTTAATCAAAAGACTGCGCAAGGTGTCATAGTAGCAAAATAATTTTAATTTTTAGCATGAGGTAATCGTCCATGTGGGCAACAGCAGTTATTGTTTTTCGTGAAATTCTTGAAGCATCACTTATTGTGAGTTTGGTTTTAGCCGCTACTCAAGGTATGCCACGTCGTAGTTTATATATAAATGGTGGTATTGCAGTCGGTGTAATCGGTGCAGCGCTAATTGCCTTCCTGTCAGAACCCATTGCCGATTTTGCAGATGGAATGGGGCAAGAACTTTTTAACGCTACGGTGTTATTGATAGCAGTTGCTATGTTAACCTGGCACCTGGTTTGGATGCGAAAGCATAGCATGCAAATTACTTCAGATATTAATGGTATGTCTAAACAATTATCTGAAGGTAAAAAATCGATGTACGTTATTTCAATCATTGTCGGATTGGCAGTATTGCGTGAAGGCGCAGAAATCATTCTGTTATTATATGGGATGACTGCAGCAGGCGCAGATGCAACACAACAACTTACTGGGGGTGGTATCGGTTTAGTTGCAGGGATAGTATTAGGAGCAACTATGTATGTAGGATTAATAAAAATACCAACACGTTATTTCTTTAAAGTCACCGGTATATTAATCTTATTATTGGCAGCAGGACTTTCTGCGCAAGCTGCAGCATTTTTATCGCAAGCCGATATGTTACCCGTCTTCGTATCATCAGTTTGGGATACTTCTTTCATTTTATCAGAACAATCGTTAACCGGGCAGATTTTACATTCGCTTATTGGCTATACATCTCAACCAAGTGGCATACAGGTTATCTTCTACATTGTTACTATTGTCGTGATTGGGGTTTTAACAAAATTAATTAATGGTTCACCAATGAAATTAAAATCATCGAATACCGTTGGTATTGTTATGGCAGCATTATTTGTTTCTACAATTATGCTTAATAGCAATACTGCACATGCCAGTGACAAAATTTATTCACCTTATGTTGAATATGGAGAGTTTGAATTAGAATATCGTGGACACATTACTGATGACAAACGACCAGCAAAAGATAAAAATGAAAAACACAAAGCAGAAGTAGCCTATGGGTTTACTGAATATTGGTCTTCCGGTTTAGTTGGCGTATGGGTGAAAAAACCGGGCACAAGCCGTGAATATGAAGCAACAGCCTGGGAGAATATTTTTCAACTTACCGAACAGGGACAATATTGGGTGGATGTAGGTTTATATCTGGAATATGAAGTTGCCAAAGACAGCAGTGCAGCGGATAAAGCCGAGATTAAATTACTATTAGAACAACCGGGCATAAACTTTACCAATACTGCGAATATTATTATTGAACGGGAAGTTGGCAGCAACTCGAGTCATGCAACGGAATTTGAAGTCTTTTGGCGAACAAAATACCGTTGGAAAAAATCAATTGAACCTGCAATAGAAATTTACAGTAAGTTTGGCGAAATTGGTAATTCTCAAGGCTTTGATAAACAAAAACACAGTATCGGACCAGTCGTAATGGGTATAATACCTGCTGGTAAAAGTTCCAAGTTTAAATATGAATTTGGTTACCTAATTGGTGTTAGTGATGCAGCAGCCGATGCGACCTGGAAGTGGAATATTGAGTGGGAAACTCGATTTTAGAACATCCAATAGAATAAACACCATCAAGAAGATACGGGGGGTAATTCTACCCCCTACCATTAATTATAAATTTAATGATGATTTGCTTAACTATCTGCTGTGAGTTTTTGATATTCTTCTAATGACATTGAATTAAGCTTACTAATGAATGCAACAAGTGACCAGATGTCATCATCCGTATGAGATGCACCCCAAGCAGGCATGCCAGTTAATTTTATACCATTTTTGATTACCCAGAAATTATCTTTACTATCATGTTCCCCATGAACTGATTTATGAAATATTGGTGGTTGGGGATAAAGCCCCTTATGTAATTCTGTTTCCTTCATACCAGGAGCTAGATGACAACCAGAACACATTTCTGCATAACCAGTTGCTGCAGAATTTATGCGGTTAGAATCATTTATATTCTCGGGAACAACCAAATCACCTGCTCGAACTTCAATTGAGCGTTCTCTAAGTATTTCGATTAATTCGTTTGTAACAACCCAATGCTTATCAGTTGCTGCAATGTTGTAAACACCAAACCAAATAAACAGAGGTGCGAGAATAAATATTGTGATAATTAGAGCAATAATTACTTTTTTCATAATATAAAATAATAGTGATTAGGTTAAAAATAAAAAAATATATTTTAAATATATACTAATGTTCTTCGAATTTAAGTATAGCTAAGTCTTAAACATTTGTATTGTACATTTTGATTGTCTGATGATTGTACATCGAGGGTTAACGGTGATTATAGTTAATATATTATTGAAACCACCCTTGAAATCTGATTCTTTGTCATTATTATAACTTTTTAAATATAGATTAATTTCCAATTGTTTAATCGCTTATTAACGAGTATTCTGCATTTATTTATAGCAAAACGAATTCCTGATAATTTATGGTTTCAGGTAATTGATTCAACGCCGGTGTTACTAAATTTAAGTTCTGCAGAAAAAATAAAATTACGTAAGTTAAGTCGCCATTTTTTACATAAAAAAACCATTTCAACCGCACAAGAGTTGGAACTAACACCGTATATGGAGGTGTTAATTGCAGCTCAGGCCTGTTTATTGATATTAAATCTAAGTCTTGATTACTACAATGGGTGGGTTCAGATAATTATTTATCCCGGAGCTTTTAAAGTAAATCATGAATATACAGATAATGCTGGTGTGCTTCATAATACTAACCGGGTGTTAAGCGGTGAGGCATGGTCACGTGGACCGATAATATTATCATGGCAAGATGTTATTCAGGAGGTTCAATCACCAGAAAAAGGACATAATGTCGTGTTACATGAATTTGCGCATAAGCTGGATATGTTGAGTGGTAGTGCCAATGGAATGCCGCCATTGCATGCATCTATGCCAAGGAAAAAATGGACAGAAATTCTTAGCACAGCTTATCAGCAGTTAAACCAACAGTTACATCACACTGGTAATAGTAAGATAAACAGCTATGCTGCATCTGATCCAGCTGAATTTTTTTCAGTATTAACTGAATATTTTTTTACTGCCCCCAATATCCTGGAACAGGAGTGTCCCGAGGTATATCAACAATTTAAGAATTTTTATCGTCAAGATATTAAAGCAAGATTGGCATAATCTGATATCGATATATTATATAAAGTGAAATTGTATGTATCCAATGTCTGTTAGGTTTTGTATTGTGGTAACATTTCTGAGTATAATAAATTTATTTATACAGGTTAATTATAGTGAATAGTGTTAAAAGAAATTTTTTATTATCAATTATCGGAATGATATTTTTATTTTCTAATTCTAATTTTGTAATAGCAAGTGATTTTTCGAAAACCAGTTTCCGAGATAATCGCTGGGAAATATCTTTTCTGACTAAATATATTGATTCAACTAAAATTGATTTTAACGGCGGAGCACAAGCCAGCTTGAATAAAGAGTGGGCATTGGGTTTTGGGTTTGCATATAATTATTCAAAAAACTGGAACTTTGGTTTTGATA